>NZ_JBEPRF010000001.1:400000-471565 GCF_040548225.1 Bradyrhizobium sp. S3.12.5 | reverse complement strand
ATCATCACCAAGTGGCGCTTGCAGCCCGGCAAGATGCTGCTGGTCGACCTCGAGCAGGGCCGCTTGATCCCCGACGACGAGATCAAGGCCGAGCTCGCCCGGAGCCATCCCTACGAGGAGTGGCTGGAGCGGACCCAGATCGTGCTGGAAGAGCTGCCGAAGGTGCCGACCACCGGCGTGCGCTCTAACCTATCGCTTTTGGATCGCCAGCAGGCGTTCGGCTACAGCCAGGAAGACATCGCCATCCTGATGACACCGATGGCGTCCATCGGCGAGGAAGCGGCCGGCTCGATGGGCAACGACACGCCGATCTCGGCGTTGTCGGACAGGGCCAAGCCGCTGTTCACCTACTTCAAGCAGAACTTTGCGCAGGTCACCAACCCGCCGATCGACCCGATCCGCGAGGAGCTGGTGATGAGCCTGGTCTCGATCATCGGACCACGGCCGAACCTGTTCGATCTGCAGGGCCTTGCCACCACCAAGCGCCTCGAAGCACGCCAGCCGATCCTGACCGATGCCGATCTCGAAAAGATCCGCTCGATCTCGGATGTGGCCGAGTCGCACTTCAAGTCGCGCACGCTGGACACCACCTTCCACGCCGGTCTCGGCGCGGCCGGCATGGACCAGGTGCTCGACGAGCTCTGCGCGCGCGCGGAAGCTGCGGTGCGCGAAGGCGTCAACATCATTATCCTGTCCGACCGCATGGTCGGCACTGACCGCGTGCCGATCCCGTCGCTGCTGGCCTGCGCCTCCGTGCACCACCATCTGATCCGCACCGGCCTGCGCACCTCGGTCGGCCTCGTCGTCGAGTCCGGCGAGCCGCGCGAAGTGCATCACTTCGCCTGCCTCGCGGGTTACGGCGCTGAAGCGATCAATCCCTATCTGGCTTTCGAAACCATCATCGCGATGAAGGACCGCCTGCCCGGCCCGCTCGACGACTACGAGATCGTCAAGCGCTACATCAAGTCGATCGGCAAGGGCCTGCTCAAGGTGATGTCCAAGATGGGCATCTCGACCTACCAGTCCTATTGCGGCGCGCAGATCTTCGACGCGGTCGGCCTCAAGGCGGACTTCGTCGGAAAGTTCTTCGTCGGCACGCATACCCGCGTCGAAGGCGTGGGTCTCGCCGAGATCGCGGAAGAGGCCGTGCGCCGCCATGCCGACGCGTTCGGCGAGGCGCTGGTCTACAAGACCGCGCTCGATGTCGGTGGTGAATACGCCTATCGCAGCCGCGGCGAGGATCATGCCTGGACCGCCGAGTCGGTCGGGCTGCTTCAGCATGCCGCCCGCGGCAATTCGCTGGAGCGCTATCGCGCCTTCGCAAGAATCCTCAACGAGCAGTCGGAGCGGCTGCTGACGCTGCGCGGCCTGTTCCGGATCAAGAATGCGGACGAAGAGAAGCGCAAGCCCATTCCGCTCGATCAGGTCGAGCCGGCCAAGGACATCGTCAAGCGTTTCGCCACGGGTGCGATGAGCTTCGGCTCGATCTCGCGCGAGGCGCACACGACGCTTGCGATCGCCATGAACCGGATCGGCGGCAAGTCGAACACCGGTGAAGGCGGCGAGGAAGCCGACCGCTTCAAGCCGATGCCGAACGGCGACAGCATGCGTTCGGCGATCAAGCAGGTCGCCTCCGGCCGCTTCGGCGTCACCACGGAGTATCTCGTCAACTCCGACATGATGCAGATCAAGATGGCGCAGGGCGCCAAGCCCGGCGAAGGCGGCCAGCTGCCCGGCCACAAGGTTGACGCGACCATCGCCAAGGTCCGGCATTCGACGCCGGGCGTCGGCCTGATCTCGCCGCCGCCGCACCACGACATCTACTCGATCGAGGATCTGGCGCAGCTGATCTACGACCTCAAGAACGTCAACCCGACGGGCGACGTTTCGGTCAAGCTCGTCTCCGAGATCGGCGTCGGCACCGTCGCCGCGGGCGTCGCCAAGGCGCGCGCCGACCATGTCACCATCGCGGGCTTCGAGGGCGGCACCGGCGCCTCGCCGCTGACCTCGATCAAGCATGCCGGCAGCCCGTGGGAAATCGGCCTTGCCGAAACCCACCAGACGCTGGTGCGCGAGCGGCTGCGCAGCCGCATCGTGGTCCAGGTCGACGGCGGCTTCCGCACCGGTCGTGACGTCGTGATCGGCGCGCTGCTCGGTGCCGACGAGTTCGGCTTTGCCACCGCGCCGCTGATTGCGGCCGGCTGCATCATGATGCGCAAGTGCCATCTCAACACCTGCCCGGTCGGCGTCGCCACGCAAGATCCCGTCCTGCGCAAGCGCTTCACCGGCCAGCCCGAGCACGTGATCAACTACTTCTTCTTCGTCGCGGAGGAAGTCCGCGAGATCATGGCCTCGCTCGGCTTCCGCACCTTCAACGAGATGATCGGCCAGGTTCAGCTGCTCGACCAGACCAAGCTGGTCGCGCACTGGAAGGCCAAGGGGCTCGACTTCTCGAAGCTCTTCGTCAAGCAGAAGGAGGAAAAGGGCCAGAAGATCTATCACTCCGAGCGCCAGAACCATCATCTGGAGGCGGTGCTCGACCGCACGCTGATCGAGAAGGCACAGCCCTCGCTCGATCGCGGCGCGCCAGTCAAGATCGAGGCTGCGATCAACAGCACTAACCGCTCCGCCGGTGCGATGCTGTCCGGCACGGTCGCCAAGATCTACGGCCACGCCGGCCTGCCGCAGGACACCATCCATGTCAGCCTCAAGGGCACCGCGGGTCAGGCCTTCGGTGCGTGGCTCGCCAACGGCGTCACCTTCGAGCTCGAAGGTGAAGCCAACGACTATGTCGGCAAGGGCCTCTCTGGCGGCAAGATCATCGTCAAGCCGCCGGCCAACAGCAGCATCGTGCCGGAAGAGAGCATCATCGTCGGCAACACCGTGATGTACGGCGCGATTCAGGGCGAGTGCTACTTCCGCGGCGTCGCCGGCGAACGCTTTGCCGTGCGCAACTCGGGCGCGGTCGCCGTCGTCGAAGGCGCGGGCGATCATTGTTGCGAATACATGACCGGCGGCATCGTGGTCGTGCTCGGCAAGACCGGGCGCAACTTCGCGGCCGGCATGTCCGGCGGCATCGCCTATGTGCTCGACGAGACCGGCGATTTCGACAAGCTGTGCAACATGGCGATGGTCGAGCTCGAGCCGGTGCTGTCGGAAGAGCTGATTAATGCCGGCACCTACAACCACTCGGGTGACCTCGAGGCGCATGGCCGGGTCGACGTGTTCAAGAACCTGCTCGACTCCGACGTCGAGCGCCTGCACGTCCTGATCTCGCGCCATGCGAAAGCGACCAGCTCCAAGCGCGCCGCCGACATCCTTGCCAATTGGAAGGATTGGCTGCCCAAATTCCGCAAGGTGATGCCGGTCGAGTACCGGCGCGCGCTGCGCGAAATGGCGGCCAACGCGGACGCCGAGCCGAAAATCGCGATCGGGGCCTAGGAATATCAGCGCCCGTCATTGCGAGCGTAGCGAAGTAATCCAGACTTTCTCCTCGGATATAGACTGGATTGCTTCGTCGCTTCGCTCCTCGCAATGACGGTGGGGAAGCAACAAACGAATTTAAGCGGCAGGGACTTCGGGTTTAATGGGCAAGATCACGGGTTTTCTCGAAATCGAACGGCATGACCGCAAGTACACCCCGGTCGCCGAGCGCGTGAAGCATTACAACGAGTTCGTCGTTCCCTTGACCGAGAAGGAAACGCGCGACCAGGCCGCGCGCTGCATGAACTGCGGCATTCCCTATTGCCACGGCACCGGCTCGGTCGCGCCGGGCACGCCAGGCTGCCCCGTCAACAACCAGATCCCCGATTTCAACGACCTCGTCTATCAGGGCAATTGGGAAGAAGCCTCGCGCAACCTGCACTCGACCAACAACTTCCCGGAGTTCACCGGCCGCATTTGTCCGGCTCCATGTGAAGCCTCCTGCACGCTCAACATCGACGACAACCCTGTCACCATCAAGACCATCGAATGCGCGATCGTCGACCGTGCCTGGGACAATGGCTGGCTGAAGCCTGAACTGGCCGCCGTGAAGACCGGCAAGAAGGTCGCTGTGATTGGCTCGGGTCCGGCCGGCATGGCCTGTGCGCAGCAGCTCGCGCGCGCCGGTCACGACGTGCACCTGTTCGAGAAGTACGCCAAGGCCGGCGGACTGCTGCGCTATGGCATTCCCGACTTCAAGATGGAGAAGGGCATCATCGACCGCCGCGTCAAGCAGATGGAAGGCGAAGGCGTCACCTTCCACTACAACAGCCATGTCGGCGTCGACGGCAATGTCGATCCGCGCGAGATGTTGAACGAGTACGACGCCGTTGCGCTGACCGGCGGCGCAGAGGCTCCGCGCGACCTGGCGATCCCCGGCCGCGAGCTCGACGGCATTCACTACGCGATGGACTTCCTGCCGCAACAGAACCGCCGCGTCTCCAGCGAGCCCTTGAACGGCATCACCGAGATTCTGGCGGGCGGCAAGCACGTCGTCGTCATCGGCGGCGGCGACACCGGCTCCGACTGCATCGGCACCTCGCTGCGCCAGGGCGCGCTCTCCGTGACCCAGCTCGAGATCATGCCGGCCCCGCCCGAGCGCGAGAACAAGGGCCTGACCTGGCCGAACTGGCCGCTCAAGATGCGCACGTCGTCGAGCCAGGCCGAAGGCGCGGTCCGCGAATACGCCGTGCTGACGCAGAAGTTTTCCGGCGAGAACGGCAAGGTCAAGAAGCTGCACTGCGTGCGCGTCGACGACAAGTTCAAGCCGATTGGCGGCACCGAATTCGAGCTCGACGCCGAGCTGATCCTGCTCGCCATGGGTTTCGTGCATCCCGTGCACGAGGGCCTCTTGAAGCAGCTCGCGGTCGAGCTCGATCCGCGCGGCAACGTCAAGGCCAACACGCTCGACTACCAGACCTCGCGCCCGAACGTGTTTTCGGCGGGCGACATGCGGCGTGGGCAATCGCTGGTGGTGTGGGCGATCCGCGAAGGCCGGCTGTGTGCAAGGTCGATCGATACGTTCCTGATGGGGAAGACGGACCTGCCGCGGTAGGTTCGGTCATTCCGGGGCGCGCCACTTGGCGCGAGCCCGGAATCCATCGGGCCTCAGGGACGGTGGATAAATGGATTCCGGGCTCGCGCTTCGCGCGCCCCGGAATGACGGCGGAAAGAGCCGCGCCCTCGCCTTTTGCCTCGCTGAATGTGCACGGCGGCAGGCGTACTAATTCTGCAGCCTCACCCCCAGCATCACCACCGTGCCCTGCGAGCTCGAGCCCGGCTGGTTCGAGTCCAGGATGTCGTGGCGCAGCGTGCCCTTGATCCAGACATTGCGGTTGAGCTTGTAGATCAAATTGCCTTCAAGCGAGTAGGTCTTGTCGTTGCGATTCTGGCCCTGGTAGTCGTAGGTGCCGTAGGTGAACTTGCCGATCGCGGTGAGCCAGCGGCGGAAGTCGTGATCCACCTCGGCGGCATAGGTGTGCACCAGCACGCCGGAGGAGCCGGGGATCGTGGTTTCCGCGATCTGCGTGTCGGTGTTGAATTTCACCGTGGTCAGGCCGCTCGCGTTCCAGATCAGCGAGCCCGAGGTCAGGAAACCCGAGAGCTGGCTCAGCCGCGGGTCGACATAGTTGCGCGCGGAGTAGCCGACCGAGATCTCGCCGGTAAGGATGCGCGAGAATTCAAAGGACGAGCCGACCTTGGCATAGCCGCCGTTTGAATCGCGCAAGTATCCGTTGCGATCGGCGGCCTGATCGTGGACGCGGTTGTCGCCTTCGATCTCGACGAACGGCTTGAGCCCCGGCTTGAGCTCATAGGAGAAACGCCCGACGCCGCCATACTGGTTGAAATCGCGATCGTCGTTGCTGAAGGTCGAGCCGTCGGTGAGCTTGGAATCGGTATAGGCGGTGCGGTCGATCGTGGCGCCGGCCGCGACCTGGAAGCGGTTAAACGTCTGGTCGAAGCCGAAGGTGCCGCCATAGGTGGCGTAAACGGGATATTTCTGCAGGCCGGCCTGCACGTTCGGGCTGCCGGGATTGTCGGTGGCGAGGCGCAGGCGCAGCTGCGAGGTCAGCTTGAGATCGCGGTCGACGTCGAAACGGCCGTCGACATGGCCGGTGAAATCGGGACGGTTGATTTCGACCGGCGACGGCGAGGCGAGGCCGTCGATCGTCGCCGGCATGTTGTTGGTGTAGCCGGAGAATGAGCCGCGTAAGTCAGCGACCAGCGCGTGGCGCTCCCAGTCGGACACGACGAGAAGATCGGGCGCGACGACATAGACCGGCGAGCCGACCGGCTTCTGCAGGCGCGCCGGATTGGTGTCGTAGCCGGTGGAGAGCTCGAGGCCGCCCTTGATCAGGAAGCTGCCGGCGTAATCGCCGACCGCGCCGAACGCATCGTCATCGATCTTGAGGCGACGGCGCTGAGGCTGACCAGGCACGATGCCCGCCATCGCCGGCGGCACCGGCGTCTTGTTGGCGCTCTCCGACGGCGGTGGCGCAATGCGCGGTGCACCGAGAGGGGACAGCGTCGGTGTTACGGACGGCACCGGTGAGCCCGGACCTGTGGGCTTCTTCGGCTTCGGCTGGCCCGGATAGAGTCTTGGCTGCTGGCGCGTGCGGTTGAGCGAGTCGTAGCCGGAGCTGCTCGCGCCGTTGGCTGCGGGCAGGCCGTAGGTCGGGACCTGACCGATACGCGACGGCGCAGGCCTCTCGCGGCTCTTGCGCGGATCGTCGTTGGGATCCGGCGGCGCCGGGATCGCATCCGATGGCGCCTGCGGGACAGCGGCCGTGCGGCGCGTCGGCAGGGTGTCGGGCGCGACGAAGCCGCCGCGATTGGGATTGAACAGATCGGGCGTCAGGCTCTGGGCGGCCGCCGGGCCGGTTTCCAGTGCGGTCAGCAGCAGGCATGGCAAAGCGGCGCGAAAGACGTACGCGCAACTGCTCCGGCCCCTACCTGGAGGCGACCCCACGATGGAATAACTCCAACGAAATCAAACGCTTCTTCGATGCCCTTCCGCGAATGCGCGGGAACCATCGTTAATGGAGTTAAAACAATTATGGTTAATGACCGGTTGAGGGCGTTGGAGCCCGCGTCGCCTCGTCGGCGCGGGCGTGCTAAGGAGGCGGCAATCGCCCTACCTCTCTGGATAGATGCATGCCGAGCTCGAAACCGCTGATGACCCCATCATCCGGCCCTACCCCGACAAGCGTCGAATCCGCGCTCCGCACGCTGGAGACCGAGAGCGGCGGCATCAACGCGCTCGCGACCGCCCTGCGCGGTCCGCTGGGAGAGGCGTTCGCTAGGGCTGTCGACCTGATCCGCAACGCCAAGGGCCGTGTCATCGTCACCGGGCTCGGCAAGTCCGGCCACATGGCGCGCAAGATCGCAGCGACCCTGGCCTCGACAGGCACGCCGGCGTTCTTCGTTCACACCGCTGAAGCCGCCCATGGCGATCTCGGCATGATCACCACCGACGACGTCATCATGGCGCTGTCCTGGTCCGGCGAGCAGCCGGAGATGAAGACGCTGGTGAACTATTCGGCGCGGTTCGCGATCCCGATGATTGCGGTGACGTCGAACGCGGCCTCCTCGCTGGGCCAGGCCGCCGACATCGTGATCGAGCTGCCGAAGGCGCGCGAGGCCTGCCCGCACAATCTGGCGCCGACCACCTCGACCATGATGCAGGTCGCGATCGGCGATGCCATTGCGATTGCGCTGCTCGAAGGCCGCGGCTTCACCGCGCTGGAATTCGCCCATTTCCACCCCGGCGGCAAGCTGGGCGCGATGCTGAAATTCGTCCGAGACTACATGCGCACCGGTGCGGAGATTCCGGTGAAGCCTGAAGGCACCAAGATGTCGGACGCGGTGATGGAGATGTCCGCCAAGGGGCTCGGCTGCGTCTGCATCGTCAACGCCGCCAACGAGGCTGTCGGCATCATCACCGACGGCGATCTGCGCCGTCATATGCGGCCTGACCTGCTGACGGCGTCGGTCGACGACATCATGACCAGGCAGCCGAAGAGCGTGCCGCCCTCGATGCTGGCGACCGAGATGATCGAGGTGCTGAACACCCGCAAGATCACGACGCTGGTGGTGACCGAGGCGGACAAGGTGGTCGGCATCGTGCATCTGCACGATCTGCTGCGCGCGGGCGTGGCGTAGCGCGCCCTTCGCTACGCCGGAAACCGCGCCGCCTTCTCCTCCAGCGGCAATCGCAGCCCGTTCGCCAGATACGACACCGTGCGGTAGAAGCCGCACAGCAGCATGATCTCCAGAATCTGGGCCTCGTCGTAATACGACGACAGTCCAGCAAACTCCGCGTCGGTGAACGTCGCGCGGTGATGCAGCGCGTCCACCGCCGCGATCAGACCCTGCTCGGCCGGCGACCAGCAGGGTGAGTTCGCATCGCCCTCAACAGTTGCGCGTACCTCATCCTCGGTGAGCTTCGCTGCGCCGGCGAAGATCGCGACATGGACGCCCCATTCATATTCGCAACGGTTGAGCGCACAGGTGCGATCGATGACGATCTCGCGCTGGCGCAGCGACAGCGGACCGGGATCGAGCAGGCCGGCGGCGCGAAACTTGTCCCAGGCGCGGGTGTGCCCCGCCATGACCCGGAACAGCATCAGCGGCGGCGCGCCGCGCATGATGCGATCGAACTGCGCCTGGATCTCCGGGGGATAAGGCGGCGCGAGCGGAGCGATACGCGGCGTCGGGGATGACATGGCCGTCCTCCTTGCTACACTTACTGTAGCATCTACGCTACATTATCCGTAGCAAGACGCAAGAGGGGGCGCGATGGCGAAACAACCAGCATCAGGGGAGCGCCGCGTGCGTGGCTCGCGCAGCGGGCGGCCGATCATGGCGCTGCTCGACCTGCTAGGCCGGCGCTGGAGCCTGCGGATATTGTGGGAGTTGCGCGATCAGCCCCTCACTTCGCGCGCGCTTCGCGCTGCCTGCGACGAGGCTTCGCCGACGGTGCTGCAGGCGCGACTGACGGAGTTGCGCGAGGCGGGGTTCGTCGAGCTGGGCGATGGCGGCGGCTATGGCCTGACGGCGCTCGGGCGGGAGCTGTGCGAGACATTCATGCCGCTACACAGGTTTGCGGAGAGGTGGCACAGCAAGACCGGTGCCTAGGTCTGGCAATCCAGCCTCAACAAGCTCGTCATTGCGGTGGATTACGCCGCTGCCACCGTCAGATTGGCGCCGTCCACCTGCACCACCTTCACCCGCGTTCCCGCCGGTGTGTCCGGGCCTGCCACGCGCCACACCGTATCGCCGATGCGCATGGTGCCGTTGCCGTCGATGATCGGCTTCTCCAGCGTGAACTCGCGGCCCAGCAGCGCCTCGCTGCGCTTGTTGAGGAAGGGGCTTGCGCTTGCGTCCGGCTTCGGCCGGGCGAGCCGGCGCCACACCGGCACGGCAGCGGCCGCGAACACCGCGAACATCACGAGCTGGATTTGCCAGGAGATAACGACAGCGAACGAGATCAGGCCGACCAGCAACGCCGCAAGTCCGAGCCAGAACAGGAACACGCCCGGCGCGATCACCTCAAGCGCCATCAGGATGAAGCCGAAGATCAGCCAGTTCCAGGTGCCGAGCGATACGAACATGTCGGTCATGACACGACCTCTAAAAATTGGCGCATGACCTTATCGGAAGGCCATGCACTGATCCTATCCCTGCCGCGGCGGCACGGCCGGCGGCGTAGGAGCGGAGGATGGCACCGAGCCGCCGCGACGGGCGGCAGCGGCAGCGGATACGGCACTTTCGCCAAACGTCGCCTTGGCGATCTCGCCGATGCCGGCGAGCGAACCCAGCATGCCCATCGCTTCGACCGGCAGCATGATGACCTTCTGGTTCGGCGACTCCGCCAGCTGGCCGAACGCCTTGATGTACTTGTCGGCGATAAAGTAGTTCAACGCCGCCACGTCACCCTTGGCGATGGCCTCGCTGACCATTTGCGTGGCCTTGGCCTCGGCTTCCGCCGATCGCTCGCGCGCTTCGGCGTCGCGGAAGGCGGCCTCGCGGCGGCCTTCGGCTTGCAGGATCTGCCCCTGCTTGGCGCCCTCGGCGCGCAGGATCTCGGACTGGCGCGCACCTTCGGCCTGAAGGATGTCGGCGCGCTTGACGCGCTCGGCCTTCATCTGCCGGCCCATCGCTTCGACGAGGTCGGCGGGCGGCACGATATCCTTGATCTCGATGCGATTGACCTTGAGGCCCCAAGGCGAGACCGCGGCATCGACGACGCGCAGCAGGCGTTCGTTGATCTCGTCACGGTGCGACAGCACCTGATCGAGATCCATCGAACCCATCACCGATCGGATATTGGTCATGGTCAGCACAATGATCGCCTGCTCGAGGTTGGAGACCTCGTAGCTCGCCTTCGCGGCATCGAACACCTGGAAGAAGGCGACGCCGTCCACCGTCACGGTGGCGTTGTCCTTGGTGATTACCTCCTGCTCGGGAATGTTTATCACCTGCTCCATCATGTTGATCTTGCGCCCGACACGGTCGAAATAGGGCACGATCAGATTGAGCCCGGGGCTCAGCGTCTGGGTGTATTTGCCGAACCGCTCGATGGTCCAGTCATAGCCCTGCGGCACCGTCTTCACGCCGGCGATCAGCGTGACGATGACGAGCAACACCAGAACAATCGCGAAAATATCGAAACCGCTCATATTTCCTCCAAGGCGGGAAAGCCCTTTCCCGTGCTGCCATTGGTCGGGACCAGGACCCTACCGGTTCAGCGGTCGCCTTTCACGTCGGCATCCACGCCATTCTGCACAAGATGCACGGAGAGGGAACGGTCACGGTTATGTATTTGCGGTCTGGCCTTGAAAGCTCGGAGGCGCAGACCTAGCGGCAAATGTTAAGGATTTGCACCGCTACTCGATGACATCGTTCGCGGTTGCGAGCAGGCTTGGAGGCAGCGTGACGCCAATCGCCTTGGCCGTCTTCAGATTGATCGCCAATTCGAACTTGGTGGGATTCTGGACCGGCAGGTCGGCCGCCTGCGCGCCTCTGAGGATGCGGTCAATGTAGCTGGCGGCGCGGCGAAGCTGCTCGGCACTGTCGGTGCTGTAAGCCATCAGCCCGCCTTCATCGACGAAGATGCGGCTCCAGAACATTGCCGGCGCCCGCACTTGCGCAATGGCCGCGAGCAGAGGCGCGCGATTGGCCATGGTGAAGAAGTCGGGCAGCACCAGGAAACCGCTATCTTTGTGCGAGGCCAGCGCGGCAAGCGAGGCTGCGTCGTGGACCGGCGCGGGCTCGACTGTCACATGAAGAGTGCGTCCGGCCTGCTCGATCGTGTGCAACATGAGGCCGGCGAAAGGCGCAGTCGCGGGATTGTAGACGACAAAGACGCGGGACACCCTTGGCTGGATCTGCGTCAGCAGGTCCAGCCACTTGCCGGCGAGCGGGCCGTCATAATCGGTGAAGCCGGTGATGTTGCCGCCGGGATGGGCGAGGTTTTTGACAAAGCCCTGGCTGACAGGGTCGGTGATCACGGCAAAGACGATCGGCGCCGCCGTACGCTTCTGCAGCTCCTCGACCGAGGGCGTACCGATCGCGAACAAGACATCTGGCTTGAGCGCGACCAGCTCCTCTGCGAACTTCGCGGTCCGCTGCCTGTCACCGTCGCCGCTGCGCCAGTCGATTTGCAGATTGGCCGTTTCCTTCCAGCCATGCGCGGCCAGCGCCTCGGCAAGGGGAGCCTGCCCGATCACGTCATCTTCGGTGACGGTGAGCACGCCGAGCCGTCGCATCGTCGTCGGCTGCTGCGCCAGAGCGGAGGGCGCCAACGCGGTGATCGCCCCAAGAAGCGCCAGACATTCGCGGCGGTTCATGGAGCTGTCCTCATATCCAGCCTTGCAGCTCGCGCAGCACCAGCGTGCGGATCACATCCATGCCGGGATCGCTGTCGTTGAGGCAGGGGATCGCCGAGAACTGCTCGCCACCATTGTGCTTGAATATCTCGGCGTTCTCCTGCGCAATCTCCTCCAGCGTCTCGAGACAGTCGGCGGAGAAGCCCGGTGTCACTACGGCGATGCGGCGCACACCTTCCTTGGCGAGACGCTCCATCGTCTTGTCGGTGTAGGGCTGCAGCCACTCGCCATTGCCAAAGCGCGACTGGAAGGTCAGCAGCAGACTTGTTTCGTCCATGCCGAGCCGGCGGCGCAGCGCCGCGGTCGTGGCGATGCAGTGGCTCTGATATGGATCGCCCTTGTCGACATAGGATTTCGGCATGCCGTGGAAGGAGGCGACGATCAGCTCGGGCTTGAACGGCAGTGTGGCCAGATGCGTCTCGATTGAGATTGCGAGCGCCTCGATATAGGCCTCGTCCTCGTAATAAGGCGGCGTCACCCGCAGCGTCGGCTGATTGCGCAGGCGGGCGAGCACGCGGAACACCTCGTCGCAGACGGTCGCCGAGGTCGAGGCGGAATATTGCGGATAAAGCGGCACGGCGAGGATACGATCGCAGCCCTTCGCGATCAGCGCATCGATGCCCGCCTTGATCGAGGGATTGCCGTAGCGCATCGCCCAATCCATCACCAGATGGGCGCGGTCCGACAACGCGGCGGCGAGCTTGTCGGCTTGCGACCGCGTAATAGTCTTCAGCGGCGATTCATTGCGCTCGTTATTCCAGATCTTCCGGTAGTCGAGCGCCTTGGTGCGTGGACGGCTTCGCAGGATGATGCCGTTCAGCACCAGCTGCCAGATCAGGCCCTGGTCCTCGATCACGCGGGCGTCCGAGAGAAATTCCTTGAGATAGACCCGCACGCCCGGGGCATCCGCGGTATCGGGCGTGCCGAGATTGACCAGCAGCACGCCGACGCGCGGCTGGGCCGGTGGCGCTGCCGGTTTCGCGGTCGCAATGGGGGCGGTGGCCGTCATGGTCAGTTGCGTCGCGCGTTGCTCCGAACTTGTCAAGATGAGCCCGGTTTCGCTAGGGTCCCCCACGAGCGGGGGAGGGAAGATGACACTCGCGGAATGGTGCGTTCTCGGAGCGCTGCTGCTCTACCTCTTGACGATCGGCACGATCAAATGGATCCGGTTTCGCGGCTTCGACAATTCCCGGCCGCGCGATCCCGCCTTCTATCAGGACGCCATCGCGCAGCGCGCGCTGGGCGCGCACCAGAACGGGATCGAGACCTTCCCGTTCTTCGCCTTTGCCGTCCTGCTCGCTGAATTCCGGGACTCGCCGCAGCGCCTGATCGACGAGCTCGCGGTGCTGTTCCTGATCGTGCGGATCGCCTATGTCCTGACCTATCTCGGCAACCGCCCGACGCTGCGCTCCATCCTCTGGAGCATCGGCTTTGCGCTCAATCTCGGGATTTTCTTGATGCCGATGCTGAAGCGGTTTTTGCCGGTGTGAGCACTCGTGTCCCGCACGGCCCAGCACTTGCGCCGCGTCCGGGGCACGAGAGTTTGGCTTAAAAACACGTCGTCCGTTCGGCCGCGATGTAGCCGAATAACAGTCCCGCGCCAAACAGCAGCACGAGGGCGGCGGCGCCGAACTCGATGCCGCGCATGAAGAGGGCGCCGCCGCCGTCGCGGGCGCCGCTCAGGCGGCCGGCGATGTCCTTGGCGGACACGGCAATCACCGCAATGGCCGCGACCGTGATCGCGGTACCCAGGCCCATCAGGAAGGTCGCGGCGATGCCGGCCCAGAACAGGCCCTGGGCGAGCGCGAACACCAGCACCAGGATCGCGCCCGAGCAGGGGCGGATGCCGACGGTCAGGATCGCGGCAAACCCGCGCCGCCAGCCGCCGGGGCCGGCGAGCTCGCTCGGGGTGGGGCCATGGGAATGGCCGCAATGCTCGTCGTGGACGTGGTCGTGCGCTTGATGAGCGTGTGCGTGATCGTGGTGATCGTGATCATGATGATGGTGGTGATGGCTGTGATCATGGTCGTGCGGCATGCCCGCGATCGCCGGCACCGGCTGCGTCGCCTGGAGCGCGCTGATGAACGTGCGGCCCTTGACCCAGACCAGCCGCAGGCCGAACAGCGCGATCAGGCCATAGCTCGCGATCTCGATCGCGCCCTCCGCCTTGCACATGGTCTTGGCTGTCGCATTCAGGATCCAGGCCGAGATGCCGACGATCAGGATCGCGACCAGCGACTGCATCAGCGCCGAGGCAAACGACAGCGCGATGCCGCGCCGCGCGGTCTCGCGGTTGGCGACGAGATAGGAGGCGATCACGGCCTTGCCGTGGCCGGGGCCGGCGGCGTGGAAGATGCCGTAGGCAAAGGAGATGAAGAGCAGCGTCCACACCGCTGAGCCGTCGGTCTTCGCAGCGCGGATGGTCGACGACATCTGGCGATAGAATTCCGACTGCTTTGCCAGCAGCCAGCCGATGAGGCCGCTGGCCTCGGGCTCGGCCGCCTGCGCCGACTTCGGCGCGCCGAACGGATTTTGCGCGAGGACATCATGGAGCGCGGCATCGGCCACGCCGACGACGAGGAGAACAGCGGCGCAGGCGAGGAGCCCGCGACCAAGATGCGAGAGATGCGGCTTCAAGGGCAATCCACCGTGATCTTGTTGGCGAACATCATGCCGAAATTGGCGCTCGGTCCGTCCATGAAAGTCTGCTCATTGAGCTTCTGCGCAGTCGCGGTGCCGTCGCTGGGACGATCGAGCTTCATCTCACAGCCCGCGGGCGCACCGACCAGCCTGACCGGGTTGTCCTTGGCCATCTGGAAGTCGATGAAGAAGGATCGGTCGAACACTTCCAGCATCAGTTGCTTCGGCTTGAGCGGCGTCTTCAGCGGCAAGGTGAAGTGCAGGGTCAGCACCGTGTCCTTGTAGTCGAGATAATAGTCGACCGGCTCCTGGAATCGCTCCTTCTTGCCGTCGGCTCGCGCGAAGGTGAAGTAAGCATATTCCTTCAGCGACTCGACATTGGTCTGCGCCAGCGGCCCCAGCTCCTCGCGCGTATAGGCGCCCTTTTTCTTGCTCTCGAGCCCCTGGACCGCATAGGCCGAGAACATGTCGTCAAAGGTCCAGGCGTGGCGGACGCCGGTGATCGAGCCGTCCTCGGCATAGAGCAGCTCGCTCGTCGCCGTGATCCAGACATGCGGATGCGCGCTCGCCGCGCCTGATGCGAGCATCACGACGGCGGCGAGCAGCAGACCGAACAGGGCGCGCATGCCGGTCAGGCCGCCTTGGCGTCGTCGAGCAGGCCGCGGCGGCGGAGCAGCGCGTCGGGCTCGGGCGGGCGGCCGCGGAAGGCCTCGTAGGCGGCCTCCGGATCGACCGATCCGCCGCTCGAATAGATGTCGTCGTGCAGGCGCTTGGCCACATCAGGATCGAAGATGTTGCCGGCCTCCTCGAAGGCGCCGAAGGCGTCGGCGTCCATCACCTCCGACCACATGTAGCTGTAATAGCCGGCCGCGTAGTGGTCGCCAGAGAAGATGTGGCCGAACTGCGTCGGCCGATGCCGCATAGCAATTTCCTCGGGCATGCCGATCTTCTCAAGCTCGCGTCTCTCGAAGGCGCGCACGTCCTGGACGGCGGCGGCGGGCTGGGAGTGGAATTCGAGATCGACCAGCGCCGAGGAGACGAACTCGACGGTGGCAAAGCCCTGGTTGAACTTTCGCGCGGCAAGGAACCGTTGCAGCAGGTCGTCCGGCAGCGGCTCGCCGGTCTGGTAGTGGCGGGCGAATTGCTGCAGCACCTCGGGCCGCTCCTGCCAGTGCTCGTAGAGCTGCGAGGGCAGCTCGACGAAATCGGTGAACACGGAGGTGCCCGAAAGCGACGGATAGGTCACGTTGGAGAGCATGCCATGCAGGCCGTGGCCGAACTCGTGGAACAGGGTGCGGGCATCGTCGGGCGACAGCAGCGAGGGCTCGGCTCCGGTGCCCTTGGCAAAATTGCAGACGTTGATGACGAGCGGCGCGATCTCGCCATCGAGCTTCTGCTGGTCGCGCAGCGAGGTCATCCATGCGCCGGAGCGTTTTGACGGCCTGGCGTAATAGTCGCCGTAGAACAGCGCCTTGTGCTTGCCGTCGGGGCCCTTCACCTCCCAGACCCGGACGTCGGGATGCCAGACCGGCACGTCCTTGCGCTCCGCGAACGTGACGCCGAACAGGCGCGTGGCGCAGTCGAAGGCGGCGGCGATCATATGGTCGAGCGTCAGATAAGGCTTGATCGCGGCGTCGTCGAAATTGGCGCGCTGGAGCCGGAGCTTCTCGGCGTAGAAGCGCCAATCCCAGGGAGAGAGCTTGAAATTGCCGCCCTCCTCCGTGATCAGCGCCTGCATCTCGTCGCGGTCGGCGAGTGCCCGGGCCCGGGCCGGCTTCCAGACCCGTTCGAGCAGGCCGCGAACCGCATCCGGCGTCTTGGCCATGGAGTCTTCGAGCCGGTAGGCCGCGAAGGTCGGGTAGCCCAACAGCTTGGCGCTCTCCTCGCGCAGCTTCAGGATCTCGCCGATGGTCGTGTTGTTGTCGTTGGAATTGCCATTGTCGCCGCGCGCCGTGAAGGCCTTGTAGACCTTCTCGCGCAGGTCGCGCCGGGCCGAGCTCTTCAGGAACGGCTCGGTCGAGGAGCGCGACAGCGTCACGATGGCCTTGCCTTCCATGCCGCGATCTTCTGCCGCAGCTTTGGCGGCGGCGACGAAGCTCTCCGGCAGGCCCTGGCGGTCGGCCTCACCGAGCTCCATGAACCAGTCCTGCTCGTCGCCGAGCAGATGATGGCTGAAGCCGGTCGCGAGCTGGGCCAGCTTCTCGTTGATCTCGGCCATGCGCGTCTTGGCCTCGTCGGAGAGGCCGGCGCCGGCGCGGTGGAAGCGGGTGTAGGTGCGCTCCAGCAGGCGGAGCTGCTCCGGGTCGAGGCCGAGATTGGCGCGGTTCTCGTGCAGCTGGGCGATGCGGCCAAACAGCACGGCATTCATCATGATTGGATTCCAGTGCCGCGCCATCCGCAAGGAAACCTCCTTGTCGATCTCCAGGATGGCCGGGTTGGAATGCGCCGAGACCAGGTCGTAGAAGACGGAAGCAACCTTGTTGAGCAGCTTGCCGGAGCGCTCCAGCGCCGTGACGGTGTTGGCGAAGTCGGCCGCGGCCGGATCGTTGGTGATCGCCGCGATCTCGGCGGAGTGATCGGCAAAAGCCCGCTCGAAGGCGGGGAGGAAATGCTCCGGCTTGATCTCGTCGAAGGGCGGGGTCGCAAATGGCGTCACCCAGGCCTTCAGCAGCGGGTTGGCCTCGGTGTCCGTGGTTTGGCGGGGGTCTGACATCACAAGTCCGTTTTTTGAGCCGATTTGTTGGATCCAGCTATAGCACGCGATGGGGCTTTTTTGGGCCATTTGGCCTTGCTCCCGCCCGCCTTTTCGGGGAGATTGCGGCCCTCGAAGCTACGGACCCCAAAGCCCATGAACGCCTCCTCCTCGTCTTCCCGTCAGATCGTCTGGCCGAGCGTCATCACCGTTGTCAGCGCCGCCATCCTGATCGGTGCCGAGGTGTTCGGTGCGGCATTTGCCGGCGGCTGGGCACTCGCAATTCTGTTCGGGCTCGGCGACCAGGGCGCGCACATCCTTCAGGCCGTGATGTTTGCGCTCGGCGTGCTGGTGATGACCGCCTTCATCCGCACCGCTCAGCGCGTCGAGCCGTTCACGAAGCGCGGCTGACGCGCGTACGCGCGCTGCTCCGGAAAAACTTAACGCCTGTTCATCTTCAGCGTCGCTCGCGCATCACAGTGCAAGCAGATGTTAGGTAATCTTGTCGCTAGGCTAAAAAAATTCTTGCGATCGAGATTCAAAACCCTTATGTGCGTTCTTGCCCAATTTCGCACGTGCCTGTGGTCGTGTGTCAGTCGGTAGGTATCCGGACAAGAGGCCGGACAGCCGCCAAGGGGTGAAGAAGCCGAGGGGCTCTTCGGAAGTGCAGAAGTCGGAAGACCTTTAAAGTCAGATGACGGTAGCAAACCCGGAGCGTCCAGCATCTCTCTCAAAGAGATGCCTTGTCGAAGGTGACTTTGCCCTTTGCAACCGTGACTGGCAGCCGGAGGCGAACCGGCGCACCCCGCTCTCAACGGGGGACGCGACTTAAAGCAACGACGGATCGGGCTTTTTTGGTCTCTACCGGCAGTCCAACGCCGGCGCGGGCTACTGAAAAGGCTTGTCCTTCATTGCCAGGTGTGCGGGCGGGAAAATTCCCAACCAATCCACGGCAGCACAGTCTGATGTGAGTCTTTGGCTCGTCACGCCTCCATCGCGTGATCTGGCTGGAGCGCTCTTATCCGACGACATTTTTTGAACGGATCCCCGTCGCTGGGCCGTTTGGGAGAGTGCTATGACCGAACGTATTCAGGAATTCCTGCGCAACCGCCGCAGCGAGGGCCGGGACACCGAGCCTTGCCTCGTCGTCGACCTCGAGGTCGTGCGCGACAATTACCAGACCTTTGCCAAGGCGCTGCCCGACAGCCGCGTGTTCTATGCCGTCAAGGCGAACCCGGCGCCGGAAGTGCTGGCGCTGCTGGCATCGATGGGCTCGTGCTTCGACACCGCGACCGTCGCCGAGATCGAGATGGCGCTGGCTGCTGGCGCTACGCCCGACCGCATCTCCTTCGGCAACACGATCAAGAAGGAACGTGATATCGCGCGCGCCTTCGCGCTCGGCATCCGGCTGTTTGCCGTGGACTGCGTCCCCGAGGTCGAGAAAGTCGCCCGTGCCGCTCCCGGCGCGAAGGTGTTCTGCCGCATCCTCTATGACTGCGCCGGCGCCGAATGGCCGCTGTCGCGCAAGTTCGGCTGCGACCCGGAAATGGCCGTCGAGGTGCTCGACGTCGCCAAGCGTCTGGGCCTGGAGCCGTGCGGCATCTCCTTCCATGTCGGCTCGCAGCAGCGCAAGGTGAAGGCGTGGGACCGCGCTCTGGCGATGGCCTCGCAGGTGTTCCGCGACTGCGCCGAGCGCGGCATCAACCTCTCCATGGTCAACATGGGCGGCGGCTTCCCGACCAAGTACCTGAAGGACGTGCCGCCGGTCGTGACTTACGGCCGCTCGATCTTCCGCGCGCTGCGCAAGCACTTCGGCAACCAGATTCCGGAAACCATCATCGAGCCGGGCCGCGGCATGGTGGGCAACGCCGGCATCATCGAATCCGAGGTCGTGCTCATCTCGAAGAAGAGCGACGAGGACGAGGTGCGCTGGGTCTATCTGGACATCGGCAAGTTCGGCGGTCTCGCCGAGACGATGGACGAGTCGATCCGCTACGCCATCCGTACCCCGCATGACGGCGCGGACATGACCCCGTGCGTGCTCGCCGGCCCGACCTGCGACAGCGCCGACGTGCTGTACGAGAAGAACCCGTATCCGCTTCCCGTGACGCTCGAGATCGGCGACAAGCTGCTGATCGAAGGCACCGGGGCCTATACGTCGACCTACTCGGCGGTGGCGTTCAACGGCATCCCGCCGCTGAAGACCTACCACATCTGATCCGCCTCTCTCTTTCTGAGGCCTGACGAACCCGGGAGCCGGTCCGCCGGCTCCCTTCTCGACATTGCCATTCTGATGACGCCTTGGACCGGCGTGCTGCGTGCACGTCGGCTCAAGCGGGGACTGACGCGCCATGACTGCTTTTCGGAAGCCACAGATTGCCCTCACTTCGAAAGCCGCGCCGTTCGCCATCCGCAGCGAGCGTGCTGTCGACGTCACGATGCGTGAAGCGCTGCTCGATGCCTGCTTTGGCGAGAACCGCCATGACCGCACCTGCCAGCGCCTGCGCGACGGACGTGCACCTGCCGCGGGCCTTGCGCTGTCGGCGATGCACGAGGGGACACTCGTGGGAACCGTGCGGCTGTGGCACGTCAGCGCCGGAGGCAGGCCCGCTCTGGTCCTCGGACCGCTGGCGGTGGACCCCGCCTGCCGCGAGCTCGGGATCGGCGCCGCGCTGATGCAACAAGCGCTGGCTGCCGCTCGGGCGCGCGGGCATGCCGCCGTGATCCTGCTCGGCGACGCGCCCTACTACGCCCGCTTCGGCTTCTCTGCGGAGAAGACCGGCGCACTGGCGCTGCCCGGCCCGTTCGAGCGCGACCGCCTGCTGGCGATCGAATTTCAGGACGGTGCGCTGGATGGCGCCTGCGGGATGATAGTCCCGACCGGCGCGGCCCTGCCCAAACGGAGGGCGGTTCGCCCCCTCGAAGCGCACGCGGCTTAAGGGACTGCCATGATGGCGACGACCGAAGCCGCTTTGAGCGGCGATGCCCGGCTACGCCTGACTTGACACCGCTCCTTGGGGGTTGCGAAGGCCCCGGAAACGCCCTTTAACCCCGCGAAGCACCCTTTCAGCCGAGGTCCAACACATGTCCCGTCGCCTGATTTCGACCGGCTCCCCCTTCGAGAAGACCGCTGGCTACAGCCGCGCCGTGATCGACGGCGAGTTCGCCTTCGTCGCGGGGACCACCGGCTATGACTACACCACGATGACCATGCCGGCCGATGTCACGAGCCAGTCACGCAACTGCTTCAAGACCATCGAGGCGGCCCTGAAGGAGGGCGGATTCGAGATGGCCGACGTGGTCCGCGTGACCTACTACCTCACCGACGCCAAGGACGCCGACGCCCACTTCGCGGTCTGCGGCGAAGTCCTCGGCGAGATCCGCCCGGCCGCCACGCTTCTCGTCGTCTCCTCGCTCTACAAGCCCGAGATGAAGGTCGAGATCGAAGTCACCGCCAAGCGCCGCAGCGCCTGAGCCACCCCTCACCCTTTGTCCGCCAGCACGTTCCGGAGAACCCATCCCATGAGCCACCCCTCGCAGATCTACGCGAAGATCACTGGTCCCATCGTCATGGTCGGCTTCGGCTCCATCGGCAAAGGCACGCTGCCGATGATCGAGCGGCATCTCGATTACGACAAGTCGCGCGTCACCGTGATTGATCCCAAGGACGAGGGCCGCAGGGCGCATTGCGAGAAGCAGAATGTGCGCTTCATCCAGAAAGCCGTGACCAGGGACAATTACCGCGAATTGCTGACCCCGCTGCTCACCGAAGGCGGTGGCCAGGGCTTTTGCGTCAACCTCTCGGTCGACACCGGCTCGACCGACATCATGGAGCTCTGCGACGAGCTCGGCGCGCTCTATATCGACACCGTCAACGAGCCCTGGCTCGGCTTCTATTTCGATTCCTCGAAGGGCCCGGAAGCGCGCTCCAACTACGCCCTGCGCGAAGCGACGCTGGTCGCCAAGAAGGCGCGCCCGGCGGGCTCGACGACGGCCGTCTCCTGCTGCGGTGCCAATCCCGGCATGGTCTCCTTTTTCGTCAAGCAGGCGCTGCTCAACGTCGCCGCGGATCTGAAGCTCAACGCCCCCAAGCCGAAGACCAAGGCCGAATGGGCGGATCTGATGCGGCAGGCCGGCATCAAGGGCATCCACATCGCCGAACGCGACACCCAGCGCTCCAAGTCGCCGAAAGAGCCGGACGTTTTCGTCAACACCTGGTCGGTGGAAGGTTTCCTGTCGGAAGGCGTGCAGCCGTCCGAGCTCGGCTGGGGCACCCATGAAAAATGGATGCCCGAGAATGCGCGGACCCACGAAGCCGGCTGCGGCGCCGCCATCTATCTGATGCAGCCCGGCGCCAACACGCGCGTGCGCACCTGGTGCCCGACCCGCGGCGCCCAGTATGGCTTCCTGGTCACCCACAACGAGTCGATCTCGATCGCCGATTACTTCACCGTGCGTGACGCATCAGGCACGGCAGTCTATCGGCCGACCTGCCACTATGCCTATCATCCGGCCGACGATGCCGTGCTGTCGCTGCATGAAATGTTCGGCCGCGCAGCGAAGATGCAAGAGAAGCACCACATCCTCGACGAGAACGAGATCGTCGACGGCATCGACGAGCTCGGCGTGCTGCTGTTCGGTCACGACAACAACGCCTATTGGTACGGCTCGCAGCTCTCGATCGAGGAGACCCGCAAGCTTGCGCCCTATCAGAACGCCACCGGCCTGCAGGTGACCTCCGCTGTGCTTGGCGGCATGGTGTGGGCGCTGGAGAACCCGAAGGAAGGCATCGTCGAAGCCGATGAGATGGATTTCGACCGCCTGCTGGAAATCCAGCTGCCCTATCTCGGCCCGGTGAAGGGTTTCTACACCGACTGGACGCCGCTGACGGATCGTCCGGGACTGTTTCCGGAGGATATCGACACGAGCGATCCCTGGCAGTTCCGGAATGTGCTGGTGCGGTGAGCCGTCGCTCCGGGGCGGCGCGCCTCATCCCACACACCGCCGTCCTGCCCCGCGAAGGCGGGGCATCCAGTACGCCGCGGCCTCTCCGTATCAAACGAGCGTCTCTGGAATACTGGATCGCCCGCCCCAGTGCACAATTGCGCACAAGGCGGGTGATGACACCGAATGCGTGGAGACTGCTTCTACTTCTCCTTGATCGGCGGCGCGATCTTCTCGGCAGGTGCCGGCGGCAATGCTGGTTTCGCCGCGCCCGCAGCGCCCTGCGTCTGTGGATCGGGGCGCGCGGGCTCGGGCGCCGGCGTGGTGGGGCGATCGCCGCCGGGCTTTGATTCCGCAGGCGTCTTGCTCTGATCCTCGGACGGCGTGCCCTGAAGCGGCCCCGTCGCCTGCGCCGTCTGCATCCGGCTCTCGTCCCGGATCTGCGCGAGTGACAGGCCCGAGATCACGACGCCTGCAGCAAATAGCGAGCAAGCGATCAAAAGGTCTCGTCGAGGTCGGCGCTTGTCGTTCCTGCCGGGCATATCGATCACCGCTTTTGTCTGTGGGATCAACGAATTTGCCAAGCCGCAGTTCCAAGCCGGGGCCGGGCGGAACCAGAGGTTTGCGCGCCGGAACGTCGCGCTCAATCCGTGGTGCTGACTTCCCAGGTCGCGTGGCGCACGCCGGGCAAATGCTGGAGATCGGTCGCCACCGCGTTGAGCTCGTTCGGATCGACCGCGGTCGCAACCAGCTTTGCGACGATCTCCAGGATATCGTCGCCGATCTCGACGACTTCGATGTCGGCCACCTGATATTTCGCCGCCGCGAGCTTGTCGACGACGCGGTCGCGCATGTCGGGCAACGCATCGGTCGCGACCGCGAGCTTGAAGTAATAGGTCGCCTCCGAGGTCTTCTCATTCAGCGGGATGCGGTTGATGGCGTTGACCAGCGGGCGCAGCATCGTGTTGCCGGCAATGACGAACACGGTGAGCGCTGCGGCCTGCGCGACCATGTCGGCCCCGGCGCAGGAGCCGACGGCGGCAGAGGCCCACAGCGTCGCCGCGGTGTTGAGCCCGCGCACGTCCATGCCCTGCTTCATGATGACGCCGGCGCCGAGGAATCCGATGCCGGAGACGACATAGGAGATCACCCGCACCGCACCGTCCGCGCCGGTCAAATGCATGGCGAGATCGACGAAGGCGGCAGCGCCGACCGCGACCAGCACATTGGTGCGCAGGCCGGCGGTGCGCTGCCGATATTGCCGCTCGGCGCCGATCAGCGTGCCCAGCACGAAGGCCGTGAACAGGCTGACCAACGTGTCGGCAAAATCAGCGATCTGGAAGGTCGTCAGGAACCGCATGATTCCCTATACGGCCGGAACGATGACAGATCAAAGCTCGAGCAGTCCGCCGTCCCCATTTTCGTCGGCGAAGGCGAGCAGCGTGCCCTTGGCGTTCCAGGCGAGCCCGGCCACCGGCGGCGTGCCGTTGCGGCGGACCAGGATCTCCGCGCCGTCCTCCATCCGCACCATAAGCACGGTGCCGTCGCTGTAGCCGGCGGCGAAGATGTCGTTCTTGGGGTGGCAGGCCACCACCGCGACGCGGGCCTGCAGCGGCGCCAGCATCGCGGGCTCCTTGCCCATCGGTCCGTCCTTGCTGGCGAACGGCCACAGGATCACGGTGTCGGCGCCCGAGGTCGCTAGCGCCTTGCCGCCTGCGCTCCAGGACATCGAGCGGACGCGGCCGGGATAGCCGGTCATGCGCATGTGCCTGTTATCGGCGAGCCGCCAGCCGTGCAGCGCCGCCTCATGCATTGTGGTGACCAGGAACTTGTTGTCCGGGCTGAAGGTGACGCCGAGATGCGAGCCGGCCCAGGGCAGGAATTCGGCTGATCCCTCCATGTTCGGAAACCACAGCGTGGCGCCGTTGTAATGGGCGATCGCGAGCCGCAGGCCCTTCGGCGCGAACGCGAGGCCACCGACGGTCGAGGGCACCTCGAGCGATTTTTCCTCGGCCCTGCCGCTCTTGACGGTCGCGGTCTTGCCGGCGGACCAGGCGAAGGCGCCATCCGGATGCAGCGCCACCGCATCGATCCAGCGCCGCTTCGGATCGGTGGCAAGCAGCGTCACCTCGCCCTTGGCGTCGAGCGCAACGACTTTGCCGTCGTCGCCGCCCATCACGAGGCGCTTGCCGTCGGAGGCGGTCGAGAGGATGCCGCCGCTGTGCACGGCGACGGTGCTGATCTCGCCCTTGGCGTCGACGAACGCGACATTCTCCTCGCCGCCGACGAAGGCAGCGCGGGGGCCAAGGAAATGCACCGAGGTCACGCCCATGCCGAGCGTAACAGGCTTGACGCGATCGGTGACGGAGACGATCGAGGCAGAATCGGGGGCCGGCGTAAACTCTTTCATCACGAGACGATGCAGCTCTCGAAGCCCGAGCGAATGAGCTCTTCGGGCAATTCGCGGCCGATGAAGACGAGGCGACTCTCGCGCTGCTCGCCGTCCTTCCATTTCCGCTGGTGGTTGCCCTCCAGCATCATGTGGACGCCCTGGAAGACGTAGCGATCGTCGTCGTCGTGAAAGGCGAGGATGCCCTTGGAGCGCAGGATCTTGCCGCCCTCGACCTGCACCAGATTCTGGAGCCAGGGCATGAACACGTTCGGATCGAGCGGCTTGTCGGTCTTGAGCGACAGCGACTGCATGTCCTCGTCGTGGTAATGCTTCAGGCCGTGGCCGTGATCATGGTCGTGATGATGATCGTGGCCGTGATGATCATGGTCGTGGTCATGATCGTCGGCCTGCAAAAAGTCCGGCTCGATGTCGAGGATGCGGTCGAGATCGAACGCGCCGCGATCGAGCACATCGGCCAGGGCCACCGAGCAGCGCTCGGTGCGATGGAGCTTCGCATAGGGGTTGATGGCACGGATGCGGGCCTCGACCTCGGCGAGCTCGGGCTTGCTGACGAGATCGGTCTTGTTCAGCACGATGACGTCCGCGAAGGCGATCTGGTTCTTGGCCTCGGGCGCGTCCTTCAGACGATCGGACAGCCATTTGGCGTCGGCGACCGTGACGACCGCGTCGAGGCGGGCGTTCTTCTGCACGTCCTCGTCGACAAAGAAGGTCTGGGCGACCGGCGCCGGATCGGCAAGGCCGGTGGTCTCGACGATGATGGCGTCGAACTTGCCCTTGCGCTTCATCAAGCCATCCATGATGCGGACGAGGTCGCCGCGCACGGTGCAGCAGATGCAGCCATTGTTCATCTCGAACACTTCCTCATCGGCGCCGATGATGAGGTCATTGTCGATACCGATCTCGCCGAATTCATTGACGATGACGGCGTATTTCTTGCCGTGGTTTTCCGACAGGATGCGGTTCAGCAGCGTGGTCTTGCCGGCGCCGAGATAGCCGGTCAGGACGGTCACGGGAATTTTGGAGACGGTCGCTTCAGACATAACAACTCCGACTTCGGGCTTTTCGCGCGACGCGAGGCGGGGTGGCCCCCTGCCCTAGTGGTCAAGCGCGCTGGTCAGCGCCTTTATATTGTGCCTGACCATGTCAATGTAAGTGGGTGCAGGCCCCTTTTCGCCGGTCAAACCGTCCGAAATCAGGGTCCCGCCGACCTTTGCGCCGGTCTCGGCCGCAATCCGCCGGATCAGCCGGTCGTCGCTGATATTTTCCAGGAACACCGCCGGGATTTTCTGGGCCTTGATCTGGCCGATGATGGCCGCGATATCCCGAGCGCTGGGCTCGGTTTCGGTGGAGACCCCTAAGGGCGCTATGAACTGGACGCCGTATTCGGCGGCGAAGTAGCCGAAGGCGTCGTGGGTCGAGATCACCTTGCGCCGATCCGGCGGGATTTTGGCGACGGCCTCGCGGATCTCGCGGTCGAGAGCGTCAAGCTTTTCAAGATAGGCTTTTGCCTGGGTCCGGAAGAGATCGGCATCATCCGGGTCGGCGGCGGCCAGCGCGTTGGTGATGTCGGCCACGTAGACTTTGGCATTGGGGACTGACTGCCAGGCGTGCGGATCGGCGGCCGAGCCGAGCTTCAAAGGCGCGATGCCGGCGCTCGCGGTCACCACCTGTGCCTTGGCGCCGGAGGACTGCACGAGGCGCGGCAGCCATCCCTCGAGGCCGAGCCCGTTGACGATGACGAGTTTTGCGTCCGCGATCCGCTTCGCATCGGATGGGGCCGGCGTGTAGACATGGACGTCGCTGTCGGGGCCGACCAGCGTCGTGATGTTGATGCGGTCACCGCCGATGGCGCGGACGAAATCCCCGAGGATCGAGAAACTGGCGACGACGTTGAGCCGCTCCGCGGCGTGTGACGGCGAGGCGATCAGCAGAAGCACGCAAAGCAGGAGGCGCCGCATCGTCACGCTTCCAGATGCCGGCCGGGAAACAGCTGCCGGACGATGCCGCCGACGCGGCCGAACAGGACGGAGACGATGTAGAACACCGTCGCCACCAGAATGATTGCAGGGCCCGACGGCACGCGGGTCTGGAACGACAGCACGAGCCCGGCATAGCCCGAGACGGCGGCAGCGACGACCGCGATGCAGATCATCACCGTGAGATCGCGCGACCAGAACCGCGCGATGCCCGCCGGCAGGATCATCAGGCCTACCGCCAGCAAAGTGCCGAGCGCCTGAAAACCGTTGACGAGGTTGATGACGACGAGCGCGAGGAAGGCGAGATGCGCGGGGCCGCCGGCGCGGCTGACGGTGCGCAGGAATAGTGGATCGACGCTCTCGATCACCAGGGGGCGGTAGATCACCGCCAGCACCAGCAGTGTGACCGTGGCGTTGAAGGCGACCACCAGCAGCGTCTGATCGTCCATCGCGAGGATGTTGCCGAACAGCACGTGCAGCAGGTCGATATTGGTGCCCTTGATCGACACGATGGTGACGCCGAGCGCCAGCGAGGCCAGATAGAAGGTTGCAAGCGAGGCATCCTCCTTCAATCCGGTCGAGCGCGCGACCACGCCGGCGAGGATTGCGACGGCAAAGCCGGCGATCAGGCCACCAGCGGTCATCGCGAACAGGTTGAGGCCGGAGAGCAGGAAGCCGACGGCGGCGCCCGGCAGGATTGCGTGCGCCATGGCGTCGCCGACGAGGCTCATCCGCCGCAGCATCAGGAACACGCCGATCGGCGCGCCCGCCAGCGACAGCGCGATCACCGCGGCAAGCGCTCGCCGCATGAACTCGAATTCGGTGAACGGACCGATCAGCGCGTCATAGACCATCTGGGATCACGCCGCCCGCGAGCGAGCATCGTCGGCCGCGCAGGCCGCCGCACTGTCGTCGAAGGCTTCGCACATCCGCATCGCGACCAGCAGGTTTTCGGGCGTGAGCACCTCCGCTGTCGGGCCCCACGCCACCGGGCCGCGGGCCAGCACCAGCGTCTCACTGAAATGGGTGCGCACCATCTCCATGTCATGCAGCGCGGCCAGCACGGTGCGGCCTTCGCCGTGCCAGTGCTTCACGAGCGCGAGCAGGTCGGCCGTCGTCTTGCTGTCGATGGCGTTGAAAGGCTCGTCGAGCACGATCAGGCGTGCATCCTGGAGCAGCACGCGCGCGAACAGCACGCGCTGCATCTGGCCGCCCGAGAGCGTGCCGATCGGACGGTTCTCAAAACCGTTGAGGCCAACGGAAGCGATCGTATCTAGGATCTTTTCACGCGCCGGCTTACCAATGCCGCCGAACAAGCCGGTGGCGCGCCACAGCCCGGTCGCGACGAAATCGAACACCGAAATCGGGAAGGTGCGGTCGATCTCGGCGCTCTGCGGCAGATAGGCGATGTCCCTGGCATCGAGCCCGCCGAGATGGATACTGCCGTCGAGTGGCTTGAGGATGCCGACGATGCCGCGCAGCAGCGTCGATTTGCCGGCGCCGTTCGGGCCGATCACGGCGACCAGCGCGCCGGACGCGACCTCGCCGTTGAGATGGTGCACGGCCGGATGGCGGTCATAGCCGAGCGTGACGTTGTGAAAGTGAAGCGCTGCCATGGTCACCTCATCGCGAGCCAGACCACACCCCAGAGCACGGCGCAGACGGCGACAGCGGCTGCGAGGCGGCCGGCCACGGTCATGCGCAGGATCGACCAGGGCGCGTCCTGGGCTGGGTGCGGAGAGGCCGCGTCGTGGACATGGGCATGGGTGTGGTCGTGTCCGTGCGATTGCCCGTGGTCATGAGAATGGCCATGGGAGTGGCCATGAGCATGGGCGGGATGATGGGCGTGGGACGCGGCGGGAACCATGCCAAGAACGTTATATTATAACATTACGCTTGTCCACGGCCGTCACGCAGGGCGATTCCACACAGCAAAGAGGCGGCCGCGTGAGCGACCGCCTCTGTTGTTTCCGTCATTCCGGGGCGGCGAAGCCGAACCCGGAATCTCGAGATTCCAAGTCTGGTGCTAACGCAGCATCCTGGAATGGCGGAGTAAAGCCTCAGGCCTTGTCGAACAGGGACTCGACGTATTCCCAGTTCACGAGGTTCTCGACAAATGCCTTGAGATAGTCGGGACGGCGGTTGCGATAATCGATGTAGTAGGAGTGCTCCCAGACGTCGACGCCGAGGATCGGGGTCGCGCCGTGCACCAGCGGATTCTCGCCGTTCGGGGTCTTGGCGATCTCGAGCTTGCCGTTCTTGACCTGGAGCCAGGCCCAGCCGGAGCCGAACTGGCCGACGCCGGCCGCCTGGAAGTCCGTCTTGAACTTCTCGAAGCCGCCGAGGTCCTCGTTGATCTTCTTCTCGAGCTTGCCCGGCAGCTTGGTGCCGCCGCCATTGGGCTTCATCCAGCTCCAGAAGTGGATATGGTTGTAGTGCTGGCCGGCGTTGTTGAACACCGCGGGGTTCTTGCCGAACGAGCCCTTGACGATTTCTTCAAGGGACTTGCCTTCCCATTCGGTGCCCTTGAGCGCGTTGTTGCCATTGGTGACGTAGGCCTGATGATGCTTGTCGTGGTGGAATTCCAGCGTCTCCTTCGACATGAACTGGCCGAGGGCGTCATAGGCGTAAGGGAGGGGGGGCAGCGTGAATGTCATGGGTTCTTGTCCGCAACTGGTGGGGAACGTGTTCTCTAACGGTCACCCCTTATAGAAGGTTCCTACGCCGTTAAATACCGTCAATTTGCGAAAAGGCGCGATTGCGACAGCATGGCCCGATTGCACAGCTTTCATGTCCTCGAAAAATATCATTGCCTTTGAAGTGCTTATGGCAGAACGAATGCGTCACGGAGCAGAGCTGCGAAAGCCATGAGCATCGAGATCGACATTTTGAACGGCGACGCCGCGTGGCCGATCGCGCAACCGCTGCTCAGCGCAGTCTGGGGACGCGACGCCGCCGAGCAGCCGTCCTGGAGCCACGTCAAATGGGCCCATGCCGATCTGCGCGTGCTGATCGAGACGCCCGAGGATGGCCTGGTCTGCCACGTCGGCATCTATTTCCGCACCATCAGCTGGAATGGACAGAAAGCGCACGTCGGCGGCATCGGCGGCGTCTGCACGCGCGAGGATCGCCGCAACCGCGGCTATGCGACCATGGCGATCGACGCGGCGGTGCACACCATGCGCGCCAACGAGGCGGTTCGCTTCGCGATCCTGTTCTGCGAACCGCATAATGTCGCGTTCTACGAGGCCCGCAAATGGCGCGCCTTCACCGGCGACATTTATTGCGAGCAGCCGGAGGGCCGCGTCCACTTCACGCATATGGCGCCCTACGTGTTCGACATCGTCCGTGCGCCGACGCTCGGCACCATCGACCTCTGCGGCCTGCCGTGGTGAAACATTCGCTGGGGCAAATGAACCAGCAATGTGATTCCATCAGGCGTTGCACGATTCTAATTTGCTGCTATGGAGACGCCTCCATTCCGAGGCCCCTCCATGTCCCGCAGATTCGCCGTCCTCTCCGTCCTCCTGGCTGCGCTGTCCGGCGCGACGGCCGCGCATGCGCAAAGTGCTGACGCGAGCGGGACCTGGCTCACCCAGGCTGGCGATGCCCGCGTGAAGATCAGCAAATGCGGCGGCGGCATCTGCGGTGTCATCGTCTGGCTGCGCGAGCCCACCGACACTGCGACCGGGCAGCCCGCAACCGACAGCAAGAATCCCAATCCCGCGCTCGCCAGGCGCCCGATGATCGGCCTGCCGCTGTTCTCCGGCATGCAGCCCGCAGGGCCGAACAAATGGTCGGGCCAGATCTACAATGCCGATGACGGCAGCACCTATGCGAGCAGCGTCTCGGTGTCGGGCACAGCGACGCTGCGCGTCGAAGGCTGCGTCGGCGCGCTCTGCGGCGGCGAGACCTGGACGCGGGCGGGACGCTGATCCGCTCCCTCGTGTCCCGGACGCGATGCAGCGCGAAGCGCTGCCTCGCAGAGCCGGGACACACCACGATGGGCCCCGGCTCTGCATCGCATCACTACGTGCTGCGCTGCGTCCGGGGCAAGAGAGTGATTTCAGGCCACCATCGCCTTGAGCGCCGTCGCCGCAGAGGCGTAGCCGCCGCGCGCGCCGTCGATGAAGTGCACGTGGTCGCTGCGCAGCGCCGAGGGCGTGAAGCAGGTCATCATCGCGGCATCCTGCTGATAAAGCCCGTAGCGCACGACGCCATCGCGCGCAGCGGTCGCAAGACGATCGCTCAAGGCGCACTCGAGCTCCGGCGTGCAGTCGAGGATCATGCGCAGACCGTCGTCATATTTTCGGAAGTCGGAATTCTCGACGACCTGGCGCTTGTAGACCTTCGGCAGGAAGCCGCCGGCCTTGATGTCGAAGCGCATCAGGACATAGACGAAAAACGTATAGGCGAGCAGACCGGCGCGGCGCTTGAGCAACGACCCGCCACGGATCGCCCGCGCCTCGTAGTCCAGGCCCTGCGGCGGCCATTTCAGCGGCGGCCCCTGCGGTGGCACCGGACGGCCGGAATCCGGACTGCGCTCGACGAGATGGATGATGTCCTCGATCACCTTGCGGAAGGCCTGCGGATCGGTGCCACCTGCCGGCATCACCAGCACCGACAGGATCAACCCGCGCGAGGCCGGAATCACCTCGAAGCGGCAGGACAGGCCGGAGAGATCGGGTTGCGTGCCTGAGGGCGCCTCAGCGAGGGCGAACTCGCCGCGCTTCATCGCGGCGTCGGCCCAAGCGAGCCCGCCGCCGGAGAACATCGCATAGGACAGATTGGCCGATGGACCGAAGCGCGCCACGCGCACGTCAAGACCTGTCGCGCGGATGGCGCTCACCGGAACGAGCGCGACACGCATTTTGAGATCGAGGTCTTCCCGAACCCAGGTCGCCGTTGCAGCCAAAGCTTCGCGTGCAGCATCGAGATCGGCCGGCGCGACCGCAAAACTGGCGCCGTCGCCGCCGAACACGAAAGGAAATTCGCGTCCTTCCAGCGCATTCGTCACCGCAGCGATCACGGCAGCCCCAGCCATGTTGACCGCCTTGTAGCGCTGCGCCGCAATCGCCTTGGTGGAATCGACGATGTCGGCGACGCCGACGCTCCAGTCCTCCGGCAGCGGGGAATAGAGCTTGGGCTCCATCAGGCTGGTGAAGCCGCGGAAGACGGGTATGGCGCCATAAAAGGATGCGGCTGTCATCGCAGGAGCTGGTCAGGTTTGCACGAGAACAGATACGGGGCGGGATCGATCCGGGTTCGCCTGCCGGCTCGCCCGAACAACGGCGCATCATTGGCTGAAACGGGGATGACAACAAGATGCGGCGCCTGCCACCCGAGCACTGTTCGCAGGCAATCTGCCGGGACGCAAGCTAATGCAGTTTCTCGTCCGCATGCTTGCGCGATACATCCGCGGGGGCGTTGTGACAGCCAACCAGCCGCACAAATTGCTGCGGATGCATTTCGTGGCCGTGGTCGCCGGAATTCTGATGCGTCATCGGGGGGCAGTGAACGTCCTCCGGCTTCGCGCGGGACTGTTCGATCCGGCCTTGATTTGAAGCGGTCATGTTTGACGCGACCATGGACTGCTCCTCTCGATTAGGGCAGATCGATTGACGTAACCCAATCGATTGCGGCGCATCTTACGACCAGATCCGGTGAAATGTCATTGGGCCTGATCAACTCAATTGTGGCAACGGAGTTCCTTTACGCCGTGTTGCCCGCGTCGATCGTGAACACGGTGCCGGTGACGTTGCGGCCGCCCTCGCCGAGCAGATATTCCACCATGCGCGCGATGTCGCCGGTCTCCGGCAATCGCCGCAGCGCACTGCGGCCGGCGATGCGCTTGCGGCTTTCGTCGGAGAGATTGTGCGTGAGCTCGGTGTCGATGAAGCCCGGCGCGATCGCGTTCACGGTGATGCCGAGCTTGCCGACCTCGCGCGCGAGCGATCGGGTGAAGCCGGTGGCGGCGGCCTTGGTTGCGCCGTAGACCGAGAGGCCGTTATAGCCCGTCGTCGCGATGATCGAGGAGATGTTGATGATGCGGCCGGCGCCATCCGCCATCATCTGGCGCGCGACATATTTGGTGAGGATGATCGGCGACAGCACGTTGAGCTGCACCAGCGCCTCGATTTCGGAATTGTGCATGGTGGCGAGCAGGCCCTCGGTGCCGAGGCCGGCATTGTTGACGAGGCCGTAGGTCGGGCCGAATTCATCGCGCACGAGCTTTGCGAAAGCGGGGATCGCATCGATCACGGCAAGGTCGCAGGCGCGGAAGTGCAGCCGGCCTTCGGACCCGGCGATCGCGGCCCTGAGCTCGTCGCTCTCGCGCCGCGCGGCCGCGATCACGTTGTAGCCGGTGCTGGCCAGGCGCGTGCCGATCGCAAGGCCAATGCCGCGGCTGCCGCCGGTGACGAGAACATTATGCATCGGTACGCGCCAGCTTGCCGGCCGGGGTGACGTCGAGCGCCTCGACGAAGCGGACCACCGCCGGCACCTTGTGGGACGCCAGCTGCGCGCGGCACTGATCCAGGATCTGGTCACGAATTTCCTTCGTGCGCGCCTGGTCGGTACCGTCGGCAAGGATCACGTCGGCGACGACGATGCCGCCCGTGATCGGGCTGCGCCGCGATTTCGCCCGCGACATCCGCACGTCGGGATGACGGTTGATCGCCGCCTCGATCTCCTCGGGATGAACTTTCAGCCCGCCGATATTGATGATGCCACCGCGGCGGCCGACGAAATAATAGCGGTCGCCGCGCAGTTCGACGATATCGCCACTATCGACGAAACCGTCGCCGTCGGTGAGCGCAGCCGCGTTACGGCCGATATAGGCGTGTGCCGTGCGCGTCGATCGGATCCGCAGCGAACCTTCGATAATCTTCATCTCGACGCCGTTACGGTTGCCGAGATAGTTCGCCGGAAAACCTTCGAGCCCGTCGTTGACGGCGAAGCCGACGCCAGCCTCGGTCGAGGCATAGGCATGGCCGACGGAGGAATTGGGGAACGCCGCCTTGAGGCCGTCGAGCACCGCCTGGTCAGCGATCTCCCCGGAGAGGCGAACATAGCCCGGCGCAAACTGCGCGGCGGAGCCGCTCATCAGGAGCTTGCGCCAGTGCGACGGCGTGCCGGAGATGTGCGAGACCCCGCGCGCGTTCAGCCGGGCAACGTGATCGGCGAGCGTTTCGTGCGGGTCCGACAGCACCATCGAGCCACCGGAGAGGACGGCGCGAAGGAAGATCTGCAGGCCGCCATAGCGCCGGATGTCATAGAACGTGGCCCAGACCGGCGCGGGGCCCTTGGCGGGGCCTTCGGCGACGATAGCGCCCGTGAGCGCTTCCAGCGTATGGCCGACGATTTTCGGCACGCCCGATGTGCCCGATGTGAGCATCAGCCATTCGGTCGCGCGCTCGGTCTGCGCAGGCGCGGTGGATTGAAGCGGCAATTGTGCAGTAACGACCAGCGACACGGCGGTCGCGGTCCAGCGATCAGGCTCGTCGGTGACGACAGCATCGATCCCGGCATCTGCGATCAGGGCGTCCAGATGCGCCGGGTCGAGATCCGGCGGGCACAGCAACATGCGACGGACGATACCGTCGAGCTCGATCATGGCGAGGCCCGACCGGAGCTGGTCCGACAGCTTCAGCAACACCGCGCGGCCGGACAGCTCGCGCAGGCTGCCGCCGAGGACGGTCTGCGACAAGATATCGGTCAGCGACACGACATGGTGCGCATCCGACAGGTCGCGGCCCTTCAGCTCCGCGCCGAGATGGTCACGGAGCGCAAAGATCTCACGCGGGGACATTTTCGTAGGCCCGCACGAAATCGCCCACGGTGGCGGGGAACGCTGCGTCCTCGGAAATGGTGAAGGGATCGACGCCGGTCTCGTCCTCGAGACGTGCGACCAGGATCGCGAAGGCGAGCGAGTCGAAGCCCGTCTCGTGCAGGGACAGATCGTCCGAGAGTGCGGGAAGCGTGACGTGCTGTTCCCTAGCGATCTGCTGAATCGCTTCAATGACCTTGGATCGTACCGACATGGCTGGCTCGCCTCTTACTTAGTTAATCGATCGTATGTCTTGCGGCGGCTCATGATGACCGCCTCCCTATGGCCGCTTGTTTACCCGACAGAAGTAAATGGCCTCTTGGACAATTCAGATAAAATTGGACCTATCTCTCGATTTTGCCGCGGCTACAGCCTGATCGTACCGTCCACGATCTGTGCAAAAGCCCTGGAATCGAGCGCGACATAGGCGCCGGATCTCGGCTCGAGCATGAACATCGCGTCTTCTATTGCATCCGGGTCAAAGCCCGCGCGCGCGAGCTCGCCCTTCTTCTGCTTGAATGTCTCGGTCGCATCGAGCTCGCGCGAGATGCGGATGAAGACCGGGCGGGCATAGGCCGGCAGCCGCTGCGCGAGATAGGCAGACAGTGCGGCGATATCAAATCCTTCGTTCACGACGATCGCGCTCATGCCGGCGCGGCCGTCGGCGCCGGGGATGCTGACGCCGTAGGTGGTGGCATCCACCACGCCGGTGAAATCGCGCACGGCGTCGTTGACCTCGGAGGTCGCGACGTTCTCGCCCTTCCAACGGAAGGTATCGCCGATGCGATCGACGAAGTGGAAGAAGCCCTTGTCGTCGAGCCGCATCAGATCGCCGGTACGAAACCAGGCATCGCCCTTGGCGAAGACGTCGCGAAGGATCTTGTTCTCGGTCTCACCGGCATCGGTATAGCCCTCGAAGCGGCCACCGCCCTCGTCCGCCTTGCCGATACGGCCGATGGCCTCACCCGCCTCGCCGCGTGCGCAGGCGATGCAAAAGCCTTCGCCATTGCGCAGCGGCGCGCCGGTGTCGGGGTCGAGCCTGACGAGGCCTGCGGGAAAGCGATGCGCAAGCAGCGGCGGGATGCGGCCGATGGCGCCCGGCTGGCCCTCGACGTTGAACAGCGAGAAATTGCCTTCGGTCGCGGCATAGAATTCAAGAATGCTGGGAATGGCGAAACGGCCCTGGAAATCCTCCCAGATATCGCCGCGCAGGCCATTGCCGCAGACCAGTCGCAGGCGGTGACGGTTTTCGTATTCCGACGGCGGCGCCTTGAGCAGATAGCGGCAGAGCTCGCCGATATACTGAAACAGCGTACAGTCGTGCCGCACGATGTCGGGCCAGAAGTTCGAGGCCGAAAATTTCTCCGCGATCACCACCGCGCCGCCGGCGGCGAGCATGCTGCACGGCGCGACGATGCCGCCAACCGAGTGGAACAGCGGCAGGCAATCATAGAGCCGGTCCTGCGGCGTCGCGCCGGTGAGACCCGCGAACCAGAAACCCCAATTGAGGATGCGGCGATGGCTGATGCTGGCGGCCTTCGGCAGGCCGGTGGTACCGGAGGTGTAGATCAGCAGCGCGCGGTCATCGATGGTGACATCGCCGTGCTCCTCCGGCGACAGCGCCCCATCATCGAGCGCGGCAAGCGCAACATCGATCGCGCGCGCGCTGCGAGCATCGCCATGGGTCCAGATCTTGGCGTCGGTGTTCAGATGCGGCCCCGCGCTCTCCAGCGTGTCCACGAGCTCATGCGTGACGATGATATGCGAGGGCTTTGCGACATCGACGCAATGCGCGAGAGACTGCCCGACAAGCTTGGTATTGATCAGCGCCACTACGCCACCAACGCGGCTGATGCCGAGCCAGGCTGCGACATAATCGATGCCGTTCGGCATGATCAGGCCGACAGTATCTCCTTTGGCGACGCCGGCCGAGAGTGCCCAGCGCGCATAGCGGTTGATGCGCTTCGACAGGCCGTCATAGTCGAGGCTGGCATCGTCCGTGACCAGCGCGACGCGGTCGGGCTGGCGACGTGCCCAATCGTCGACGACGTCGGCGAAGAGGCGGCCCGGCCGCGTCTCGATCCGCGCAGTCAGCTCGATCGCCTTCAGCCAGATCTTTGAAGCCGAGGGCGCGCGCGCGGCTTTCGTTTGCTCGATGAGGCCGGTGGTCATGCCGTTCATTCTTTCGGGCGGTATCTGCTTGTTCCCGGCAACTTAGCTCGCGCGTCCTGCCCAGGTGTTAAGAGACAAGGTAAAACTCGGTTAGCTCTCGATTAACTGCGATCATCCTTTACCAAGCCGACGGGAACGTCGTGCGGCCTGGAGCGATTCTTGCGATAGCAAATCCAGACTTTCGGGCGTGCTGTGCGCGTCCCCTTCGCCGCAAGACGAACTGGAGGCTGCGATGATCACCAAGCGACATTTCCTTCAGACCGCCGCCTGTGCCGCGGCCACGCTCATCGCTCCGCGCGCCTTCGCGATCGGCAATCCGTCTTATCCGTCGCGCAGCGTGAAATGGGTGGTGCCCTATGCACCGGGCGGCGCCACCGACGTGCTGTCACGTCTGATCTGCCAGCGGCTGTCCGACCGGCTCGGCCAGACCTTCGTGGTCGAGAACAAACCCGGCGCCGGCAGCAATATCGGCACACAGGCGGTGATCACGTCCGCGCCAGATGGCTACACGCTGCTGTTGACCTCGACAGCGAATGCGATCAACGCCTCGTTCGATCCGGCGCTGCCGTACGATTTCGCCAAGGGCATCGCGCCGGTCGCCGGCGTTGCGCGCATTCCACTGGTGCTGGTCGTCAACAACGATTTGCCGGTGAAGAGCGGCTCCGACTTCATCGCCTATGCCAAGGCCAATCCCGGCAAGATGTCGATCGCCTCCTCCGGCATCGGCACCTCGCTGCATCTCTCCGGCGAATTGTTCAAGTCGATGGCCGGCGTCCAGTTCACGCATGTGCCGTACCGCGGCTCCGCGCCGGGCCTGACCGACGTGATGAGCGGGCAGATCCAGGGCATGTTCGACAACGTCACCTCGTCGTTCGAGCTGGTGCGCACCGGCAAGCTGCGCGCGCTCGGCATCACCACGCGCGATCGCTCGGAGATTTTGCCTGACGTGCCACCGATCGCCGACACACTTTCCGGTTACGAGACATCCTCGTTCTACGGCGTCGGCGCTCCCTACGACACGCCGCGCGAGATCGTCGACCTGCTCAATCGCGAGGTCGACGCGGCGCTGTCCGACGCCGGGATCAAGGCGCGCCTCGCCGAGCTCGGCGCGATCCCGCTGCACGGCAATGCAGGCGCGTTCGGCGGCATGCTGACCGCCGAGACCGAGCGCTGGCGCAAGGTGGTGGAGCTGTCGGGGATCAGGAAAGAATAGCTCGCGGCTTCTACGCGCCAAGCAAGCGGATCGTCATCCCGGACGACCGCATCACAATCCGTCAGTACACCTGCTTATGACGCCTGCGTGGCGGGGGCGGCGGCTTATCGAAAGCGTAATAGGGATTGACGTCGCAGCTGGCCGCGAGGCCCGATGCCGTGGCGCGGCACTGCTCCAGCGAAGTGAAGCTGCAGTCGAAATAGCCGCCGCCGCCGCCACCACCCAAGCCGCCGCCACCACCCGTGTATTTGTGCATGCACACCGGGTAACGCGGATCATAGGTCTGGGCCCTGGCATCTGCCGCAACGAACAGCGTGGCAATGGCGGTGAGGGTCAGGAGAGGCAGGCGCATCGGACATTTCCTCGAATTGGTAGCAACGGCAGGCGTTATGCCATTTCGATATGGCACAACGGCGCGAAAGAAGCGATCGTTCCTACTCATACCTCTCCCGCTTGTGACAAGCATCAAAAACGATCCGACACGGCGCCGTAACGATCCGAAACGGTGAAGGCGCTCCGTGCCCGACCCGCACTGAACGCATATCTCCGTACAACCATCCTTCGACCAAGGTCGCACGCCACCGGCGCAGGAATCCGTTCGCAGGTCTGGGCGAACGGACTAGTCTCTCGATCACAACGCTGGCCCAGGCCCGATGACGTTCCAGGGCAATCAACAAACATATGGGCTGGAGGAAACGCACATTCGCGCTCGGGCTTTTGAGCGCGGCTCCGCCGTGCGCGGGGAGAAGATGCGCTGGCCCACCTTTGGTCCCAGAGCATGCAAGAGAGCTTCTCGTCTCCGTTCATCCGCTATCCGATCGGCACCTCGCTGCTGATGGCGGGCATCCTGTTCGTTGGCCTCGTGGCCTACCCTCTGCTGCCGGTTGCGCCGCTGCCGCAGGTCGACTTTCCGACCATCCAGGTTTCCGCGTCGCTTCCCGGCGGTAGCCCCGAAACCATGGCCTCCTCCGTGGCGCAGCCGCTCGAGCGCCAGCTCGCGCAAATCCCGGGCATCGCGCAGATGACGTCGACGAGCTCGCTCGGCTCGGCATCGATCACCATCCAGTTCGATCTTAATCGCCTGATCGATGCCGCCGCCAACGACGTGCAGGCTGCGATCAACGCAGCGAGCGGCCAATTGCCGAAGAACCTCCCCTCGCCGCCGACTTATCGCAAGGTCAACCCGGCGGACTCGCCGATCATGATCCTGTCGGCAACTTCCGACACGCTGCCCCTGACCACCGTCAGCGACCTTACCGACGCCCAGCTTGCGCAGCAGATCAGCCAGATTCCGGGTGTCGCGCAGGTGTTTGTCGGCGGGCAGCAGAAGCCCTCGGTGCGCATCCAGGTCGATCCGGCCAAGCTGGTCGCCAAGGGCCTGTCGCTGGAGGACGTGCGCAGCCAGATCGCGGTTGCGACCACGGACAGCCCGAAGGGCAACATCGACGGCACGCGGCGCGCCTACACTGTCTACGCCAACGACCAGCTGCTCGAGGCTACGCAGTGGCAGGATGTGATCATCGCTTATCGTAACGGAGCGCCTTTGCGGATTCGCGACATCGGCGAGGCGGTGTCGGGACCGGAGGACATGAAGACCGCTGCCTGGGCCGACGGCAAGCGCGGCGTGTTCCTCGTCATTTTCAAGCAGCCAGGCGCCAACGTCATCGAGACGGTCAACCGCATCACGCAGAAGCTGCCGCGGCTGATCGCGGCGATCCCGCCCGCGATCAGCATCAAGATCATCAGCGACCGCACCATCACCATCCGCGCCGCGGTCGACGAGGTGCAGATCACGCTCATGATCACCATCGCGCTGGTGGTGATGGTGATCTTCATCTTCCTGCGCAGCTTCTGGGCCACGATCATCCCGAGCATCACCGTGCCGCTGGCCCTGCTCGGGGCCTGCTCGCTGATGTGGGTGTTCGGCTACTCGGTGGACAATCTCTCGCTGATGGCGCTGACCATCGCGGTCGGCTTTGTGGTCGACGACGCTATCGTGATGCTGGAGAACATCACGCGCTATGTCGAGCGGGGCGAGAACCCGGTCACCGCCGCCTACAAGGGCGCGGCCGAGATCGGCTTCACCATCGTCTCCATCAGCATATCGCTGGTCGCCGTGCTGATCCCGCTGCTGCTGATGGGCGGCATTATCGGCCGGCTATTTCGCGAATTTGCGGTGACGCTGTCCATGGCGATCTTCGTCTCGCTCGTGGTGTCGCTGACCCTGACGCCGATGATGGCCTCGCGTTTTCTACGTTCCGGCCACGAGGCCCGCGGCGGCCGCTTCTACCAATGGAGCGAGCGGCTGTACGAGCGGCTGCTCGGCGCCTACGAGCGCGGGCTCGACCTCGCGCTGCGGCATAGTCTCGTCACGCTCTGCGTTTTTTTCGCCACCGTCGCGCTGTCGGCGCTGCTGTTCATCCTGATCCCCAAAGGCTTCTTCCCGCAGCAGGACAACGGATTCCTCACCGCGGTGTCGGAAATGCCCCAGGACATCTCCTTCGCCGAGATGAAGCGGCGGCAGGAGGCGCTCAATGCCATTGTGCAGGCCGACCCCGCCGTCGATTCCATCGCGATGTTCATCGGCGGGGGTGGCACGGCGCTCAATTCGGGGCGCATGTATATCACGCTGAAGCCGCTCGGGGAGCGCGACGCCAATGCGCAACAGATCATCGCGCGGCTGCGGCCGAAGCTCGCCAAGGTCGAGGGCGCGCGCCTCTATATGCAGGCCTCGCAAGACGTACGGCTCGGCGGTCGCGCCACCCGCACCCAGTTCGAGTTCACGCTCCAGGACGCCAATCTCGCCGAATTGGACGCATGGGCGCCGAAGATCCTGACGGAGATGAGAGGCCTGCCGGAGCTTCGCGACGTCGCCACCGACCAGCAGACCGAGGGCACGACGGTGCAGCTCACGATCAATCGCGACACCGCCGCACGCTACGGCATCCAGCCGCAGTTGATCGACGACACGCTCTACGACGCCTTCGGCCAACGCCAGGTGGCGCAATATTTCACGCAGACCAACAGCTATCATGTCGTGCTCGAGATCACGCCGGCGCTGCAAGGCAAGCTCGACACGCTCGACAAGCTCTACATCAAGTCGCCGCTGACCGGCGACGAGGTCCCGCTCTCTGTCATCTGTCGCTGGACCAACGAGCCGGTGCGGCCGCTCGCGATCGCGCACCAGAGCCAGTTTCCGGCGGTGACGATCAGCTTCAACCTTGCCGAGGGCGTTGCGCTGGGACAGGCGACCGCCGCCGTAATGCGCGCGGTCGGCGAGATGGGTGCGCCGCCGACGCTGTCAATGAGCTTCCAGGGGACTGCGCAGGCGTTCCAGCAGTCGCTCGGCACCGTGCCGATGCTGATCCTCGCCGCACTCGTCGTGGTCTATCTGGTGCTGGGGGTGCTGTACGAGAGCTATATCCATCCGCTGACCATCCTGTCCACGCTGCCGTCGGCCGGCGTCGGCGCGATCGCGATCCTGATGGTCTTCGGCTTTGATTTCAGCCTGATCGCCCTGATCGGGGTCATCCTCCTGATTGGCATCGTCAAGAAGAACGGCATCATGATGGTGGACTTCGCCATCGCCGCCGAGCGCGAGCAGCATCTGACGCCAGAGCAGTCGATCCGCCAGGCAGCACTGCTGCGCTTCCGGCCGATCATGATGACGACGATGGCGGCGCTGCTCGGCGGCGTCCCCCTGATGCTCGGCACCGGCACCGGCGCCGAGATCCGTCAACCGCTCGGCTACGCCATGGTCGGCGGTCTCGTGGTCAGCCAGGCGCTCACCTTGTTCACGACCCCCGTCATCTACCTTTACCTCGACCGCTTCTCCAACACGTTGTCACGCTGGATGGAGAAGAAGCCGAAGCCGGAGGCCGAGAGCGAAGAGCAGAAGGACGCGGCGGAGTGAGCTGGGCTCGCGCTAACCCAGCCCCTGCAGCACCAGCCGGTTCAGCCTTGCGGCAAACGCGGCGGGATCCTCCGGCAGCTCGCCGTCCAGAATCTGCGCCTGTTCGAGCAGGAGCAGGCTGAGATCGTCGACCGTCTTCGAGCCGGCCTGCGCCCTGGTGATCGCCGTGACCATGGGGTGGCGCAAATTGATCTCCAGGATCGGCCTGGTGCGCATGCCGCGGTTCTGCTGCGCCAGGATGCGCTCGAGCTCGCGGCTCGGACCCTGGCTGTCGGCGACGAGGCAGGAGGCGGAGCTGGTGAGGCGGGTCGAGGCCTTGACATCGCTGACGCGCTCGCCAAGCGTCGCCTTGATCACCGCGATGGTGGCGGCCTCGTCCGCCTCGGGCTCGTCCTTCTTCGCCTCGTCCTTCTCGTCGACGCGCGGGATCAGGTCGAGATTGAGATCGCCCTGACTCAGCGACTTCAGCGGCTTGCCCTCGAACTCGGTCGGCATCGAGGTCCAGAACGCATCGACCGGATCGGACAGCAGCAGCACCTCAATGCCGCGTGCGGTCGCAGCTTCCAGCCGCGGACTGGACTTCAGCCGCTCGATGCTGTCGCCGACGAGATAATAGATCTCGGTCTGGTTCGGCTTGAAATCGGCGACGACGTCCTTGAGCGCGCGCTTCTCGCCGGTGGTGGTGGTGAAGCGAGACAGCGCGAGCAACTTCTCGCGGCGCTCGAAATCCTCGTAGATGCCCTCTTTCAGCACCGCACCGAAGGCGTCCCAGATCCTTGCGAAATTCTCCGCATCCTTCTCGGCGAGGGTTTCGAGCTCGTTGACGACGCGGGTCGCAACGGCCTTGCGGATCTGCACCAGCTGCGGGTTGTTCTGGAGCATCTCGCGCGAGATGTTGAGCGGGAGATCCTCGCTGTCGACGACGCCGCGGATAAAGCGGAGATAGCCGGGCAAGAGATCCGCATCATCGGTAATGAAGACGCGGCGGACATAGAGCTTGACGCGGCCCTTGCGGTTCGGCTCGAACAGATCGAACGGCTTGGTCGACGGCGCGAACAGCAGCACGGCGTAGGAGTACCGGCCCTCGGCGCGATAATGCAGCGTCATCGCAGGATCGTCGAAGGCGGAGGCAATCTGCTGATAGGCCTTCTTGTAGTCCTCCGTCGATAGCTCGGATTTCGAGCGCTGCCACAGCGCGCTCGCCGAGTTGATCTGGCGCGGCTCGCCCTCTTCCGGCACGAGCTCGATCGGGAAGAGGATATTGTCGGAATAGGCACTAACGATGCGCTCGATCTCGTAGGTCTCGAGATATTTCTTCGCATCGTCCTTCAGGTGCAGCACGATCTCGGTGCCGCGCGCCACGCGGGCCGCCTCCTCGTCGCTTGCGCGTGCGATCTCGAAGCCGGAGCCGCCTGAGGACGTCCAGGTCCAGACATCGCTCTCGCCGGCGCGGCGGCTGACGACGACGATCTTCTCGGCGACCATGAAGGCGGAATAGAAGCCGACCCCGAACTGGCCGATCAGGCCGAGGCCGTCCTTGGCCTCCTTCAGCTTCGACACGAAGGCCTTGGTGCCGGAGCGGGCGATGGTGCCGAGATGCTCGATCAGCTCCTGCCGCTCCATGCCGATGCCGTTGTCGGCGATCGTGAGCGTCGTGGCCGTCTTGTTCGGGATGATCCGGATCTTGAGCGCGTCGCCCTCACCCAGCAGTGCAGGACTGGCGATCGCCTCGTAACGCAGCTTGTCGCAGGCATCCGAGGCGTTGGAGACCAGCTCGCGCAGGAAGATGTCGGTCTCGGAATAGACGGAGTGCACCATCAGGTGCAGCAGTTCGGAAACCTCGGCCTGGAAAGGCTGCGTGTGCGTGGCCGTATCGGACGTCGTCATGCGTTTACCCGGTCAATCAAAAGTGAAGAAACCCGGGATATAACGCGATGGGATAGGGGATCAAGTGGACATGTAGGACCGCCGTCCCGGCGGGAGGCCGGTTTTGCATGTGGGACGAGGCCGATCAGGTCACGCAGCGGCCGGGCTGCAGCAGCTTGGCGACCTCGGTCAGGGAGCTGACCATCGGCTCGCAAGCGATCGTCGGCTTGCGGCCCGGCTTCAGCATCGTAGGAGCGGACTTGGCGTTGCCGGTCTCGATCACCGCGGGGACCCGGAGCAGCACGGACGTATCGGTCAGATCGTTCAGCCGCATCGAGACGGTGCGGGTGGCAACCGCCGCCGGCTTCAAGTCGCCGAGCCGGTCGGACTTGCCGGCACGATTGACGTCGTGACTAGCAACGCTGCGAGCTGAGGTTTGGGCCGGCTGTTCGGCGAGCGCCTGCCAGCGGTCGGCCAGATCGTGGCCGGAGGCCAGTTGCACCGCGCCAACCTGGACGGCGCCAAGCGTCGCGGCGAGTGCGACGGCACCAAAGAATACCTTTTGAAAAAATACCTTTTGAATCTGTGGCATAGCTGTCGGCCCCTCGCCCCATGGCGGTCAAGGGAACAACGCGAGCGGAGGGCCGGAGTTTCCCGGACGTTAAGATCACTTAACCGTGTGCGGAAACCACAGAATGCCTGCGAAAAATTTTTGCAGGCCGCTTGGAACGACTCCTGCGCCGGGGAGTCGTCTCAGCAGCCGGCTATTCCCCCCTGCCCCATAAGCCGGCGATGTAGGGCGCGACTGTGGTGATGCCAGTCGCGCCTTACTTTTGTCTGCGCAAATTTCGCCAACCAAAATTTCCGCCCCACCTTCCGCCCCCAAGGGCGGATCATCCAGGGGTATATCTTTCCAGATCGACGTTCACGCGACCGTTGCGGAGAGCATCCCAATTTGCGTCCGACCCGTCCCCCCAGGGAGGACACGAGTCGGACGCCGGTTATTCACGTCTCGCGTCGGTCAGCCCAAGGCTGAGACATTAGCGCAATCAACAGGCAAGATCGCGGCTTCGCAATCTTCCGCGGCGGATTGCCCAGCGTTCATGGCTATGGCGCATCACGCGATCGAGCGCCGCCCGTGAACCCAAGGTCTTCTCGGGGATGCAGGCGATGACGGCATTGCGATCCTCGATGAATTGCTCGTCGACAATCCATGTCCGCAGTTCTTCACCGGCGAGCCTTGCTGCGATCCGGTCGGGCGTCGGATCAATGTCGTGGGCGACCAATACGTTCATCACGATCCGACCGCCCGGTGCCAAGCGGGCGCGGATGGCGTCGCAGGTCTCAGCATCAAACTCTTCCGTGAAACGGAATCCCGGTCCACCAACGTCGATCGCAATGCCGTCGTAATATGCGCGGTCATCGAACACGAAATTTCGAAAGTCGGAGACGATGCATGGCAACTCGTCCGGAAGATCGAAATACTTGTGCGCGAGCACGAAACTGATCGGGTTAATGTCGACGATGGTCAATCTCTTGCCGAGACGCCACAGGCGTGTCGCAAGATTTCCGCCGCCACAACCCAGGACGAGGATCTGTTCGGACCGAGACAAGAGTTCGTCCATGAGCTTCACATAGGTGAAGACGCTTTCGCCGTCTGGCGTCGCCTGGCTTTGCCGGATGCCGTCTTCGAAGTACACGCGCGTGCCATCCCAAGAACATTCGACGATATCGATCTGTCCGTTCCTCCCTTGATAACGACCCAACAATTTCACGACACCAAAGACCTTAATCGGCGGGCATTAGAACACATGCATTAAACATCTCTTATCATGTAATTTGCGGTGCGCCAACTGTTTCGACTATCGCTGATAATGTTTCCGCATTCCGGGAGAAAAATTCGATACAAGTCTCCGACCTCTATCCCTTTAGGGCGGTGCGCGATCCGGTCACTGATATATTGTGCATCTAAATTGATGCTTGAAATTGGATTTTGGATGGTGTAAATATACTGCATGAGGATCGCACTGGAGGCCGCCATTTCATGATCACGGCCAATCAACTCAGGGCTGCTCGCGCGCTCCTGAATATAGACCAGCGGCAGACGGCCGAACTCGCTGGCCTTTCAGTCCCCACCATTCAGCGCATGGAAGCGAGTGACGGAGTTATCCGTGGGAACGTCGATTCTCTGATGAAATTGGTTTCTGCGCTGGAGAATGCCGGGATCGAATTGATCAATCCGGGCGTTGCGAGCTCGGCCGGGGGTCGAGGCGTTCGCCTCAGGGAGCACGTCGCGAAGCCGAAAATGAAGAACATGAAGCAGCCCAAGCCCTCTTCGCCGCGAACTTTGGAACGGGCGCGATAACCCGCCGAGGCAAGATGGGTTTCTCGATCGAGGCCCCCTGCGATCACGCCGGCCTGGAATAGCCCTCCCACCGAACTTCAAATGGAATTGGCGTGATCGGCCGTCCGATCGAGCAGGGCGAGAAGTCCCTGCAAGATCATGTTGGGCGGCGGAGGACAGCCGGGAATATGAAGATCAACGGGAACTACCTGCGAGACCCCTCCTACCACCGCATAGCTGCCGGCGAAGCAGCCGCCATCCCGAGCGCAATCTCCCACGGCGACGACCCATTTCGGGTTGGGGGTCGCATGATAGGTGCGCTCCAACGCCTCGCGCATGTTCTTCGTCACCGGCCCGGTTACCATCAATACATCGGCATGACGCGGCGACGCTACGAACCGGAGGCCGAAGCGCTCGACGTCGTAGTAGGCATTGTTCAACGCGTGGATTTCAAGTTCGCATCCGTTGCAAGATCCAGCATCGACCTCGCGTATCGAGAGGCTTCGGCCGAGACGCCGTCGTGCCGCGCGACCGACGGCCGTGGCGAGCTCGGTCACTGCGGCGTCGTCCGGTGACGGTGCTTGCTCGGTGAACGGCCGGCGAAACAGGCTCTCAAAAAGCAGCTTGCGCATCTGGTGCCGTTCCTCAGAGATCGTGGCCCGAATAGGAGCAATTGAAGGATTTGTTGCAGAGCGGAAAGTCGGCGATGATGTTGCCCTCGATCGCGGCCTCTAGAAGCGGCCATTGAAACCACGACGGGTCGCGCAGATGGCATCGTTCGACCCGGCCATCCCGCAAGCGGAGCCAAACCAGGACGTCGCCGCGAAATCCCTCGACGATCGCCATGCCTTCCCGCACCTCCCGCCGGTGCCCCGCATGCGTTCCCGGCGGGCCATCGGGAAGCCGGTCCAATATTTGGTCGATCAGCAGAAGGCTCTGTTCGACCTCGCGCACGCGGATCCAGACGCGTGCGTTGACATCCCCCTCGTTCAGGACCGGGACTTCGAAGCGCAGCGCGTCATACGGTGGATACTTAAGTGTGCGTCGCGCGTCGAAGGACCGACCGGATGCGCGGCCTATGTAGCCTCCAGCGGCATACTGCTTGGCAAATGCGGGCTTAAGCACGCCCGTATCGACCGTGCGATCTTGCAGCGATGCCGTATTGTCGTAGAGCTCGACCAAAGCAGGAAACCGCTGGCGGATGTTATCCAGCGCCGCCTGGATGGCTTCCCTCCCTTCATCGTTAAGGTCGCGGGTCACGCCACCGGGCACGATAATATCCCGCATCAGCCGATGACCGAATGCGATATGGGATGCGCGCAGAATGCTCTCTCGCAACACGCTGCAAAGAGCGTGCATCAGCGCGAAGGACGCGTCGTTGCAGATTGCACCGATGTCGCCGAGATGATTGGCGAGCCGCTCGAGTTCCGCGAGCAGCGCACGCAGCCAAACTGCACGATCGGGCACGACAAGCTGCAAGGCTGCTTCGGCCGCTCGCGAAAACGCAAAGGCGTAGGCGACTGTGCTGTCGCCTGACACGCGTCCGGCGAGCTGAACAGCCCGTTCGAGATTGGCTCCAGCCATGAGACCCTCGATACCCTTATGGGTATATCCCAGCCGCTGTTCCAGCCGGGCCACGGTCTCACCGCTGGCCGTAAACCGAAAATGCCCCGGTTCGATAATTCCCGCATGCACCGGACCGACCGCGACCTGATGCAGGCCGTCGCCCTCCACCGGCAGGAAATGATAGGGCGGCGCCTTCGAAAATGCGTTGATGCGGTTTCCCAAGGGGAAGCGAACGGCCCAACGGTCGTGATCAAGCCACGGACGAGTATCGGGCAAGCCTTCCGCTGACAATCCGAACAGATCGTTGATGGTGCGCTCCAATCGAAGCGCTGGCGGGTGGTGTTTGCCGACTGAAGGATAAGCGCGGTCGGGGCAATCCAGGCTGACAGTGGCAACTTCTGCCGTATGTCCATCCATAATCGCCATGTGCACCGTTGAGGGTTCCCCCCAAAGGCCGAGCAGGCTCCAGCGTCCGTGTGCCAGCTCACTTGCCGCAAACGTCCAAACGGAAGCATCGACTACAGCTCGCGGCCACGGGCTGTGTTGTTGGACCGGGCGGCCCTCCAGCAATAGATCGATCAGCGATGGCATATCCCGTTGATCTCCAAACTATCCAAGAAGGCGAGCCACGTGCTGGAACCAGGTAACGAGCGGCGCTGGAAGATAGATTCCCGCAATCAGAACCAGCGAGAGATGGGCAAACATCGGCACATAGGAAGCCTCGGCTGACTTCGTGCTGCCGCGAGGCTCGCCAAATGCGACGCTTGTCAGACGCAACGTCAAAGCGCCGAAGGCCAACAACAGCCCGAATACCAGTACGATCGCGAGCAGGGGCTGGCGTGCGAAGGTCGAGCTTACGACCAGAAATTCGCTCATGAAGATGCCGAGCGGCGGCACGCCGGCGATCGCGACGACGCCCGTCACCAGGCACCAGCCGAGCGCCGGATGGGTCACGGTCAAGCCCCGGATCCCGGAGATTCGCTGCGTGCCCTTGATCTGCGATATATGTCCGACCGCGTAGAAGATCGCGGACTTGGTCAGACTGTGCATCACCATGTGCAACAGTCCCGCGAAATTGGCGAGCGGGCCGCCCATGCCGAACGCGAACACGATGATGCCCATGTGCTCGATCGACGAATAGGCGAACAGCCGTTTGATGTCGCGTCGACGGTAGAGCATGAAAGCTGCGAAGACGAGCGAAACCAGGCCCATCGTCACCATAAGGGGGCCAGGAGCGATCGCTGCCGGATTGGCGGCCAGCAATATCTTGAAGCGCAATAGTGCGTAGAGCGCGACATTCAGCAGCAGCCCCGACAGTACCGCCGATATCGGCGTCGGACCTTCGGCGTGGGCGTCGGGCAGCCATGCGTGCAGCGGCGCCAAACCGACCTTGGTGCCGTAGCCGAGCAGCAGGAATATGAAAGCGACGTTGAGAAGCGCGGGATCGAAATTCGCGGCATGTCGGATCAACAGGGTCCAGATCATGCCGTCCTGGCCCTCGCCCACAACCGGCCGCGCCGCCATGTAGACCAAGATCGTGCCGAACAGGGCGAACGCTATTCCGACGCTCCCCAGAATGAAATATTTCCATGCCGCTTCCAAAGCGGCGTGGCTTCGATAGATGCCGACCATCAACACTGTGGTGAGCGTCGCAATTTCCACCGCGACCCACATCAGGCCGATATTGTTCGACACGAAAGCCAGGTTCATGCCGAACATCATGGTCTGATACATGGCGTGGTAGAAACGCAGATAAACCGGTGTCAACCGACCAGTCTCCAGTTCATGCGCGATGTAGCTGGCGCTGAAGATGCTGGTCGTAAACCCCACGAAGGTGTTGAGCACGATGAAGACGATGTTGAGATCGTCGACGAGCACGTACGGCCCCGGCGGTGGACGTGCGATGACGAACAACGAGAGGGATGAAAGAAATGTCGCCAAGCTCGCCACGACGTTCAACCGCGCCGTCAGCCGATAACCCGGCAGTATGGCCAGCAACGCTGCCGAGCCGATCGGAATTATCAGGACAGCCGCCACCGGATCGAAGGAAAGTACGTTCATCGCCGTTCGCCCCGGTAGTCGTCGAGCGCGGAGACATCGACGGAATCGAAACGTTCGCGGATCCGGAACAGGAAGATGCCGATGACGATGAAGGCGATCAGGATCGAGAAGGCGACGCTGATCTCGACCACCAGCGGCATGCCCTTGGCGCCGGTTGCCGCCAGCACCAGCCCATTCTCGAGCGACATGAATCCGACGACCTGGCTGACGGCGTTGCGACGGGTCACCATGACCAGAAGTCCGAGCAGCACGACCGACAAGGCAAAAGCGAGATCCTCGCGCGCCAATGGATCGGCCTCCGCGGTCACCCGCAGCATCAGCACCATTGAGAGGGCAACTAGTGCCATCCCGGCCAGCATGGTCGGGCCGATCCCCACTGCCGATTCGATGTCGCGATGGATCCCCAGCTGCTTGACGATGCGATGCAGCGCCACCGGAATGATGATCGCTTTGAAGACGAGGGCGATTGTTGCCGTGATGTAAAGATGAGGTGCGTCCTGGACGAAGGCCTGCCAAGCGACGGAAAGCGCGAGCACAAGGGCATGAAGCGCAAAGACGTTGAGCAGCGAATAGAGCCTATCCTGGTACAGCATCATGAAGCTGATCAGGACGAGTCCGCCAGCCAGTGTGTGCGAAACGTCGAAGGAGAGGCTGTGCATCTGCATCAGAAGCTCTTTGACACGAACAGGAGAAGGGTGCCGAGCAGGCCCAGCATGAGAGCCGCACCGAGAAATTGCGGAACGCGAAAGACCCGCATTTTCGCCGTGGCGGTCTCGAACAGTGCGAGGAAAAAGCCCGCAGCCGCGAGCTTGACGAGGTAGGCGACGGCGCCGATGGCATAGGACAATGGACCGGTACCGAAGACTGCTATCTTCCAAGGCAGGAACACGCATGCGATCAGCGAGATATAGAGCAATAGCTTGAGAAAGGCGCCGAACTCGATCATCGCGAGATGACGGCCCGAATATTCGAGAACCATCGCTTCGTGCACCATGGTGAGCTCCAGGTGCGTCGCAGGATTGTCGACCGGAATTCGCGCGTTCTCCGCCAGGGCCACCATGATGAGCGCGATCACCGCCATTCCCAGCGATACCCGCAAGCCGACATACGACGAGGCCATGAAATTTGCGACCGTCGAAAGTTGGGTCGAGCCGGCAACCAGGGCAACACAAAATACAACCAGCAGCATCGCCGGCTCCGCCAGTGCAGCGATCATGACTTCGCGGCTGGCGCCGATGCCGCCAAAACTGGTGCCGACGTCCATGCCGGCCAGTGCCAGAAAGAAGCGCGCGCTTCCGAGCAGCGCCACGATGGCAATCAGGTCCGCCGTCCAGTTGAAGAGAAGGCCGGTGGCGAACGTCGGCACCAGGGCTGCGGCAACCCAGATCGCGGCGAAGGTCACATAGGGTGTTACGCGGAACAGCCAGGAGGCGTTGTCCGCCAGCACCACTTCCTTGCGGAGCAATCGCAGGAGATCCAGATACGGTTGAAAGACCGACGCTCCCTGGCGACGCGCCAGGCGGGCCTTCATCTTGCGCACAAAGCCGGTCAGCAGCGGCGCCAGCAGCAGCACCAGAAGCATCTGCACGCCTTGCACAAGAATGTCCGGCATCACGACCATATTGCGAGGACCAGAAGGAGTGTGACGAGGGTCGCAAAAACCAGGCTGAGATACCGCCGGATGGTCAGGAACTGCAGGCGATTGAGTTTATCGGCAGCGAAGCCAACGACGCCCGCTATCGGCTCATACATTCCCTCCCAGATCAGATCGTGCGATTCGATTCGCAGGCGCGCTGGCCTGATATCCCCGGGGGCCGGCATCTCGACATGATCGCGGGCGTGGAACACGAGCGTACCGAAAACGCGGCGAATGGGCTGAGCGAAGCTTCCGCCCGAATATTGGGCCGCGGGTGTCGGATCGGAAAACCCACAGCCCCAGGCCGGACCCCGCCTTAACGCATGAGAGGCAAAGCGATGAATAAAGACAACGGCGAACGAGGCGGATATCGCGATGAACACCATAACAAGCAATCCATTGTATGAACTGCGACTCTCCGCAATCGGCACGATCGAAAGCCAGGGCTCGTTGATCTGGATCGGCATGCGGCCACCGAGGATCTGTAGCGTGATCGGCGAAAGCGCGTCGATCACCAGCCCCGGCAAAATTCCGGCCAGCAAGCAAAGCGCGGCGAGGATGAACATTGCCGAAAGCGAGTAGTGGTCGACTTCCTCCGCGGTTTCCGCCGCCACGCTACGTGGTCGCCCAAGAAAGGTCACGCCGTATGCCTTGACGAAACACGCCGCGGCTAACGCAGCAGCCAGGGCCAATAGAGCACCGACCGCAGGCACGGTGATCTTCAGCGCCCATTGCGGCAACTCCGGGCTCTGCAGCACGGCCTGGAACATGAGCCATTCCGAGACGAAGCCGTTGAAGGGTGGAAGCGCCGATATCGAGACACAGCCGACGAGAACGGCGAAGCTTGTGAACGGCATGCGGTGAATGAGACCACCCAGCTTGTCCATGTCCCGCTCGCCGGTCGCGATCAGGACGGCACCGGCGCCGAAGAAAAGCAGACTCTTGAAGAAGGAGTGATTGAGAACGTGAAACAAGGCAGCAGCGAACGCGAGCGCGGCCAGCAGTTTCAGGCCGTTGGCCTGGAAGGCCAATGCAAGGCCGAGGCTTGCGAAGATGACGCCGATATTTTCGATCGTGCTGTAAGCGAGCAGGCGCTTGAGGTCCTTTTCCATCATCGCATACAAGATGCCCATTACGGCGGTGATGCCGCCAAGAGAAAGCACGATCACACTCGCCCACCAGCTCGGCTGTCCCAGCAGATCGAATACCACGCGAATAAAGCCGTAGATCGCGACCTTGGTCATGACACCGCTCATCAGCGCCGAAACGTGGCTGGGCGCTGCCGGATGAGCGAGCGGTAGCCAGACGTGCAGCGGCACCAGGCCGGCCTTTGAACCGGCTCCGAGCAGCATCAGGATCAACACCAACGTGGCCACGTAGGGCGTATGTTGAGCCGCGCGAATGGCGGCAAATTCGTAGTCTCCGGCCGGTCCCGCCAAAAGGCCGAAGGCCAGCAGCAATGCGAGCGTGCCGAAGCTCGCCATGACGAGGTAGACGTAACCGGCTTTCGCGTTGCCCGGTTCACGATGGTGCGCCATGACGAGCGCCCAGGACGCGAGCGACATGAATTCCCAACAAAGCAGATAGGAAAACGCGTCGCCCGCCAGCACCACAAGATTCATTCCTGCTAGAAAGGCGGGGAAGAAGGGCAACACGCGCTGCGGAGCCTCCTCATGATGGCCGTAACCGAGACCATAAAGGCTTGCCGATGTCCCTCCGAGATTGACGACAACAAGAAAAAACGAAGCCAGCCCGTCGAGCCGGAAATGGGCGCCAAGCCACGGCAATCCGATTGGGAGGGTCAGATCGGTGGCGTTCGTCGTATCGCCCAGCAACCAGTGAATGGATCCAATCAACGCAATCGCAGACGCGGCTAACGTCGCGCTATAGATGATGGCCGTGGCGATCGTTGAGCGGCTGAGAACAATCGCCAGGACTGCCGATCCAAGCATTCCGGCGACACAGAGCATTTGCAAGACGACAGCCGACATTACCTGCGCGCCTTCATTCCGCTTGGTGCTTTGTTTTCTATCCGATTGCTCAAATAGATTTTTGCCGATCCAGAATTGACTTTCAGGCGCACCCCGCGTCCCTCGGCGCTACTGACCGCCCCTTCGTCTATCAACTCAATGCCGGCGGCGTCGAGAGCCGCGATCAGCTTCACCAGCGAATCGACATTGCCCCGAACCATTTTCTCACTGGCCTCCATACGTTGGATGGTTGGCACCGAAAGCCCGGACATTTCTGCGAGCCGGCGCTGATCGATGCCGAGGAGCACCCTCGCCGCTCGCAATTGAGCCGCTGTAATCATCGGATTGCACTACTATCCGGGTTCGATCGAATACTATGCATCATCCCTGCATCGTAATTAATCATGTTATATTGTCAAGAAGTGATATTTAAAACATCTAATCTAAGCGCAAACGCCTCCGGGAATTGTCGGCATCCAATGCGTCGCGCGCAATGACGGTGGAAATTCGTGAAGGGCGCGGCGTTGGCCCGGTTCGACAGCCTGCGTAATGCCAAGGGCGGGACGCCGACACCCGCGCTTAGGCTCGAGATGCAACGCGCGATGCAGACCTACGCGACGGTGTTTCGGTCGCGAAGCATTCTGCAAGAAGGCAGGCAAGTCTTGGCTGGAGTGCCCGACACTATCGGCCGAGCCCCGCAAGCCAGTCCCGCCCCTCGCCATAGAGCTTCTCGACCTCGGGGCCGGTCAGGCCCGGCATGTCGCGCTTGACCTTGTAGCCGATCAGCTCCTGCATGTAGGCGAGGTGGCGGTAGCCCTCAGGCAGCGCGGCGAGCGCCTTTTGGTCGAGTTGAAGTGTTGCGGCGGGATCGACCGGATCAATCCGGTCCTTCTCGTAGATCGGCTGGCGGCGCACGATGCCCCATTTGCCAATACCTGATTGGTCATGCCGCTTCTCCACGAAATCGTAGAAGCGGCCGGTGCAGACGACGTCGCAGAGCACGTCGTGCACCAGGGCCCGCTGTGAGATGGTCATCTTGGTTTGCGCAATGGCCCGCTCGCCGGCGAGGTCGATGCTGGTGCCGCCGAGGAAATGCAGGATGCGCACGCCCTTGGCAAAGCCCTCCTGGCTGACGCGCATAAAATCCCGCGCCGGCCCCTGAAACCAGGTGGCGGACATCCAGCCTTCTTCGTGCCAGACCGTGGCAAAGCGCTCCCAGTCACCGGCGTCGCGCCACACCGCCCAGTTCTCGACGAGGTCGCGGATGGCGAGGCGGTCGAGGAGCTGCTGGTCCATGGGCACGTCTCCGATGAGGGCAATGCGAGGTATGAGCGGTGAACACGACGCGCGTCAAGCAGCCCGAGCAGGCACGGAAGATCCGGCGTGCCTTGCAGCACGCCGGATCGAATCATCATCGTCAGATAGCTCGCCGCAGCGCCTATTACGCCGCCGGCGCCTTCGGCGTGCGGTTGCGCGAGTTGCGCTGGAAGAACAGCGCCTGGCTTGCCACCGCCGACACCATCGCGGGCTGGAACGGCTTTGAGATCAGGAAAGCCGGCTCCGGACGCTCGCCGGTGAGGAAGCGCTCCGGATAGGCGGTGATGAACACCACCGGCACCTCGAAGGTGCGGAGCAGTTCGTTGACGGCATCCAGACCCGACGAGCCGTCGGCGAGCTGGATGTCGGCGAGGATGAGGCCCGGCCGCTTGTTCTTGGCCAGCGCCACCGCATCGGCATGGGTGCGCGCGACGCCAACGACATTGTGACCGAGATTCTTCACCAGGCTCTCGAGGTCCATGGCGATGAAGGTCTCGTCCTCGATGATCAGGACGTCTGTCGCGATCTCGGCCGCCATCTCGCGGCCGGCGGCATCGGCCAGCCGCCGCGTCTCGGCGACATCGGTCGCGAGAATATAGGCGACTTCCTCTTCCGAAAATCCTTCGAGCGAAAGCAGCAGGAAGGCCTGCCGCGGCAGCGGCGTGATATTGGACAGCCGCCGCTCCGGCGGCATCGGCAGTGTCGCCACCTCGGCGTCGTCATTGACCGAGACGGAATTCCAGATCTGGGTGAACAGCCGGAACAGGCCGGCGCGCGGCCCATGGCTCTCGTCGAGCACCGACGGATCCCCCAGCATGGCTTCCAACATGGCTGCGACATAGGCGTCACCGGAGGCCTGGCTGCCCGTCAGGGCGCGTGCATACCGGCGCAACAACGGCAAGTGCTCAGCAACAAGCTGCGAACGGGACATCCCCACTCCATTCATTTCGGGCCAGCCTCAAAAATCAGGAACTACAAGGGGGAGACCCGGGTTCCCCTACTGGGGCTAATTACGCTTCAGGATAAGAAAAGTTCCCATGGGCCTGGGAACTTTTTGTCGAAGCTCGAATTGAACTCATCCAGGGAACGGCTCCCGGTTGAGAAAACTTCTCGATTTTGCAGTCACTTAACTCGGGGAAACGTGGAACAGGTCATGAAAGATCTCAAGTCTCAAGCCAGCAAAAGCACGACCCCCGGCAAGGGAGGCCTCACTCCGGAGATCCAATCCCGGATCGGGCACCAACTGCGCGCCATGTACGACGACGTCGTGCGGCAGGGGGTTCCGGACCGGTTCGCGGAGCTCATCAAGAGGCTTGATGCGCCGGGAGGTGGATCCCAGAACGAGAATGGGGCTGGGGGCTCCAACGACAACAATGGGAGGGATTAATGCCTCTCACGAACTCCCTGCGTGACGACATCCTCGCGGCCGTGCCGAGCCTTCGCGCGTTCGCGATCTCGCTCAGCGGCAATGCGGACCGCGCCGACGATTTGGTTCAGGAGACGCTGTTGCGCGCACTCGCCAACATCGACTCATTCCAGCCCGGCTCCAACCTGCCGGCGTGGCTGTTCACGATCCTGCGCAACCTATTCCGCTCCGACTATCGCAAGCGGCGGCGCGAGGTCGAGGATGCCGAGGGCAACTATGCGAAGACGCTGAAGACGCAGCCCTCGCAGAACGCACATCTCGAGTTCGAGGAGTTTCGCACCGCGCTCGAGAAGCTTCCGCAGGACCAGCGCGAAGCGCTCATCCTGGTCGGCGCCTCTGGCTTCTCCTATGAGGATGCGGCCTCGATCTGCGGCTGTGCGGTCGGCACCATCAAGAGCCGCGTCAACCGCGCGCGCTCGAAGCTCGCCGCGCTGCTCTATGTCGACGGCGCCGAGGACTTCGGGCCCGACGAGACCGTGCGCGCCGTAATCGGCGGCAGCGGCGGATAGCGCGTCAATCGACTGAAGGCGACAGCTGTGAAGGCGGCTGTTTGCGCGATCGCCTTTACGTGCGTGTGGGCAGTTTATTTCCGCTCAGTCACTTCTCGACGAACGTCACTGTGTCGACGACGGTTGCGCGCGTGGTGCGGTAGCTGTTGACCTGGTGCGCGTGGTCGGCATAGCCGAACGAGATGCCGCAGACGACACGGCGGTCGTCGGACAGGTTGAAGTGACGACGGATCAGGCCGGAATGGCGCGCAAGTGCTGCCTGCGGAATCGTGCCGAGCCCGAGCGCCTGGGCCGCGAGCATGAAATTCGACACGTAGGCCCCGCAATCGATCGCACCGTAGATGCCGAGCGGCTCGCTGGTGTGAATGATCGCGACATGCGGTGCGCCGAAGAAATTGTAATTCTCCAGCGCCTGCCTGGCGTAGCCCATCTTGTCGCCGCGGGGGATGCCCAGCGTGTTGTAGAGCTGGAATCCGCTCTCGCGGCGGCGTTCGAGATAGACGCCGACATATTCACGCGGCGGCGTGAAATCATAATCGTCGCCGAGGCCGCCCGATGCCTCCTTGTAGATCAGCTGGCGGAAGCGCTCCTTGGCCTCGCCGCTGGCGATGATGACCTGCCAGGGCTGGCTGTTGCACCAGGATGCGGTCCGCTGTGCCGTGGTCAGCACATGCTCGATGGTGGCGCGGTCGACATCTTTCGGCAGGAAAGCGCGGACGGAGTAGCGCTCGTTGAGGAGCCCTTCTAGCACGCCGATGCGGTCTTGGGTCTGATTTGCTTTAGCGTCCATTGCCTAGCTCGCTTTCGTGCCCCGGACGCGACGCAGCACGAAGTGATGCGGCGCAGAGCTGGGGCCCATTGTGGCTCCTGGGTCCCGGCTCTGCGGAGCGGCACTTCGCGCCGCACCGCGTCCGGGACACAAGATCTCTTATCTACCCTTGGTCGGGATCTTGTTATACGGCACATCCTTGTCGACGCGGATGTCGCCGGGCAGGCCCAGCACGCGCTCCGCGATGATGTTGCGCAAAATCTCGTCGGTGCCGCCGGCGATGCGCATCGAGGGCGAGGACAGCAGCATCTGCTGGAATTGCCCCTGCGCCGTTTCCTCGTCCACGCCCGTGAGAACACCGGCCGCGCCCTGGAGGTCCATCGCGTAGGTCGCGATGTCCTGAAGCATCATGCCAGACACCAGCTTGCCGATGGAATTCTCCGGGCCCGGCCGCTCGCCCTTGGACAGCGACGAGATCGCGCGGTAGCTGGTGTATTTCAGCCCGCTCGATTTCACCGCCCAGCTCGCAAGCTTCGAGCGCACGGCGGGATCGTCGATGGCAAGGCCATCCTCCAGCATCAAATTGGAGCAGAACTCGAACAATTCAGGCACGCCGGTCGCAAGGCGCGAGCCGATCGACATGCGCTCGTTCATCAGCGTGGTCAGCGACACGCTCCAGCCCTCGCCGACGGCGCCGAGCCGCTGGCTGTCGGGAATCACGACGTCGGTGAAATAGACCTCGTTGAACTCCTGCATGCCGTTGGCCTGCTTGATCGGCCGCACCTCGACGCCGGGGCTCTTCATGTCCAGGAAGAACATGGTGAGGCCCTTGTGCTTGGGCACGTTCGGATCGGTGCGCACGATCAACAGACCGAAGTCGGAATAATGTGCGCCCGAGGTCCAGATCTTCTGGCCGTTGACCACCCAATTGTCGCCGTTCTTCTCCGCGCGCGTGCGCAGACCCGCAACGTCGGAGCCGGCCGATGGCTCGGAGAACAGCTGACACCAGATCTCCTCGCCCGCGGCGAGCTTCGGCAGATAACGGCGCTTGGCATCTTCGCTGCCCCAGGCCATCACGGTTGGGCCGCACATGCCCTCGCCGATCTGGAACGGCTGCGTCAGCTTGCCGTAGACGCCCTCCTCCTGCTGCCAGATCACGCGCTCGATCGGCGTGGCGCCGCGGCCGCCATATTCCTTCGGCCAGTGCAGGCAGGCCCAGCCGCCCTCTGCCTTCTTCTTCTGCCAGGCCTTACCGACCTCGACCATGTCATGCTTCGCAAGCCTGATGCGGCCGAGCGAGGATTTTGACAGCTCCTGCTCGAACTCCCTCGGCGCGTTGGCGGCGACCCATTTGCGCGCGGTCTCGCGGAATGCGGCTTCCTGCGGCGTGTCGTCGAAATTCATGGCGGACCTCTAACCTCTTCCCTTGGTCGGGATCTTGTTGAATGGCACGTCCTTGTCGACACGGATATCGCCGGGCAGACCCAAGACCCGCTCGGCGATGATGTTGCGCATGATCTCGTCAGTGCCGCCTTCCACGCGCGTCCCCGACGCACGCAGCAGCATCGCCTGAAAACGGCCGGCGACTTCGGCATCTTCCGGACCGCTGACGACACCGCTCGCGCCCTGCAGATCCAATGCGTAGGCCGCGACGTCCTGGATCATCGAGCCCGCGACCAGCTTGCCGATGGAATTTTCCGGACCCGGCCGCTCGCCCTTCGACAGCGCCGAGATCGCCCGCATGCTGGTGTAGCGCAGGCCGCTCGCCTTCACCGCCCAGTTGGCGAGCTTCGAGCGCACCGCGCGGTCCTCGATCGCAGGGCCGTCATCAAGCATCAGGCTCGAGCAATACTCGAACAGCTCCGGGAAGCCGGTCGACACGCCCGCACCGATCGACATGCGCTCGTTCATCAGCGTCGTCAGCGAGACGTTCCAGCCGTCGCCGACCTCGCCGAGGCGCTGATGGTCGGGGATGCGAACATCGGTGAAATAGACCTCGTTGAAGTCGGAGGCGCCGCTCGCCTGCTTGATTGGCCGCACTTCGACGCCGGGGCTCTTCATGTCCAGGAAGAACATGGTGAGGCCCTTGTGCTTGGGCACGGTAGGATCAGTGCGGGTGAGCAGGATGCCGTAATCTGAATAATGCGCACCCGAGGTCCAGATCTTCTGGCCGTTGATGAGCCAGTCGTCGCCGTCCTTTTCCGCGCGCGTGCGCAAGCCTGCGACGTCCGAGCCGCCGGCGGGCTCGGAGAATAGCTGGCACCAGACCTTTTCGCCGGAGGCGAGCGGCGGCAGATAGTTGCGCTTATGCTCCTCGCGCGCGAACGCCATCATGGTCGGCCCGCACATGCCGTGGCCGATGATGAACATGCCGGAGAGCTTGCCGAACGGCCCTTCTTCCTGCTGCCAGATCACACGCTCGATCGGCGAGGCGCCGCGACCGCCATAGTCCTTCGGCCAGTGCAGGCACGCCCAGCCGGCGTCGGCTTTCTTCTTCTGCCAGGCTTTTGCCACTTCAAGGATATTGGCGTTCTTGAGCTGGGTGCGGCCGAGCGAGGATTTGCGCAGCTCGTCCTCATATTGCTTGGGCGCGTTCGCGCCGATCCAGGCGCGGGCAGTGGCTCGGAATTCGGCTTCCTGCGCGGTGTCGTCGAAGTTCATGGCGTTGTCCTTCGCTTACGCCGCGTTCTTCTTGCGCATGCGATCGATCAACTGATCTTCCCAATAGGACAGGCTGCCGAGCCCAAGTGCCATCGCGTTGGCGCGGCGGTAGTACATGTGGCAGTCGAACTCCCAGGTGAAACCCATGCCGCCGTGAACCTGGATGTTGTTCTTGGCGCAGTGCTGGAACGCCTGCGTCGCGCTGATGCGCGCGGCGGCGGCGGCTTCCGGCAGCTCGGCCGCGTTGGTCGAGAGTGCCCAGGCACCATAATAGCTATTGGAGCGCGCCAGCGTCGCCGAGACATACATGTCGGCCAGCATGTGCTTCACAGCCTGGAACGAGCCGATCTGGCGGCCGAAAGCGATACGGTCGAGTGCGTAGTCGCGGCCCATCTCAAGCGCGCGGTCGGAGCCACCGACCTGCTCGAAGGCGCACAGCACCGCGGCACGATCGAGAATCTGAGTGAGGATGCTCCAGCCTTCGCCGGCAGCACCGAGCGGCTCCGCCTTGCAGTCCTTGAAATTGATCTCGGCCTGCCCGCGGGTCGGATCGAGATTGGTGAGGCCTTTCACCTCGACGCCGCCGTCCCCAAGATCGACCAGGAACAGCGAAATGTCGCCGTCGCGACCGCTGGAGCCCGTCCGCGCAGCGACCACCGCGAAGTCGGCGATCGCACCATCCGCAACCGGCTTCTTGACGCCGTTGAGCACGCCATTCGCAGCGGTCAGCTTGACGTTCTTCGGCGCCGGATTGCCCTTGCCCTCGAACAGCGCCAGCGTGCCGATCGCCTTGCCCGAGGCGATCGCAGGCAGCCACCTCTTCTTTTGCGCGTCGCTGCCGGCAATCAGCAGCGCTTCGGCGGCAAGATACACGGTCGAAGAGAACGGCACCGGCGCATTGGCCCGGCCCATCTCCTCCGCGATCACGCAGAGCTCGAGATGACCGGCGCCCGCGCCGCCGAACTCCTCGGGGATCGCGACGCCGAGAAAGCCCATTTCGGCGAGGCCCTTCCACAGCTCCTTGTCGTATGGCGCCTTGCCGTCGAGCACGACGCGCACCGCCTTGGGCGAGCATTTTTCAGCGAGGAATTTGCGCGCCTGGTCGCGGAGCTGCTTCTGGTCGTCAGAGAAATCGAAGTTCATGGCCCGTACCCGTGTTGAATGATGTCGATTACTTGAGAATGATGATGTCCTGGTCAGGCTTGTCCGCATAGAGCCGATCGACTAGCGCAGCGCGGCGTTCCAGGCCGGCGCGCTGGTTGATGTAGCCCTTGTCGGTGAGCTCATTTCCGTCGATCGAGGGCGGCTCGGCCATCAGCGTCGCGCGCGCGATGATGCGGCTGCTGGCGCCTTCGCACTCCTCGTTGTGGGCCTCTAACCCACGCCTGAAGCAGACAATCACCTCGGGATGCTTTACAGCATCCTCGAAGCTGAGATCGGCATTGCCGACGAGCTGGCGGCACGCATGCAGGTTCGGCCAGGCGAGGAGCCCGATAAAGGCACGGTCCTGTCCCGCGACCAGCGCGTCATGCACGACGGGCGTCGCCGCGGCGATCGCATCGGTGCGGAGCGAGCCGACATGCACGAAAGTGCCGGTGGTGAGCTTGAAGTCCTCGACCACGCGCCCGGCAAAGATGATGCCCTTCACCGGATCGGCATCGTCGACGAAAATACCGGCATCGCCGATGCAGTAGAACCCCTCCTCGTCGAACATCTTCTTTGTGAGATCAGGCTGACCAAAGTAGCCGGGCGTGACATTGACGCCGCGCAGGCGCAGCTCGTATTTCGAGCCGCACGGCACCATCTTCAGCTCGACGCCGGGGAACGGCAGGCCGATCAGACCGACGCGCTCGGTGTCCCAATAGGTGCCGGTCGAGGTCGGCGCAGTCTCGGTCGAGCCCCAGCCGGTATAGAACACGACGCGCTCGCCGGTGGTCTTTACCGCGAGAGCCTGCATGCGGTCGTAGAGATCGTCGGGCAGCCTCGCGCCGCCATAGGCCATGATCGACAGGTTCTTGAAAAACGAATGGCACAGCGCATCGTCCTTCTCCATCGCAGCAGCGAGCGCCGCGTAGCCGGCCGGCACGTTTGCGTAATAGGTCGGCGAGATCTCGCGCAGGTTCTTGATAGTCTCTTCCAACTGCCCCGGCATCGGCCGGCCGTCGTCGATATAGAGCGTGCCGCCCTCGACCAGCACCGGGTGGAATGCGGCATTGCCGCCCATCGTGTGATTCCAGGGCATCCAGTCCAGCACCGTGGCGAGCGGACCGCCCGGCCTGCGCGGCCGCACCTGCATCATCATCGCTGCATTGGCGCACATCATCTCTTGCGTGTTGATGACGGCCTTGGGCATGCCGGTCGAGCCCGACGTGAACAGTAGCTTGCCGACGGTATCGGGCGTGATCTTCGCGATCGATGCGTCGACATCAGGCGTCACCGGCGTGACTGCAAGCTCGGCAAAGCTGACGCTCTTGACGCCATCGCAGGGCCGCACGACGTGAACGACGGTGACGCCGGTGAGATCGAGCGCTTTCAGCGCCTTCTCGAAGGTCGGGCCGTCCTGCACCATCACCACGGCCGGCTTGATCAGGTCGAACAGGTATTTCAGCTTGACATGATCATGGCTCATTAACGAATAGGCCGGCGACACTGGAGCCGCCGGGACGCGCGCCTGCATCGCGGCCTGCGTCATCAGCGCGTGCTCGATCGAATTGCCGGAGAGGATCGTGACAGAGCGTCCCTCGAGCTTGAGATTCAGCAGCGCCTGCGTCAGCGCATCGACGGTGCGCTTGGCTTCGCTATACGACACCTTGCGCCACTCGCGATTGGGACCGCCGCGTTGCGCCAGCCAGATGCGCTGCGGCGCTTGCTTCGCCCACTTCGCGAGCGAGGCCGGAAGATGCTTCTCGTAAGCCTGCAAGGGAATGCGCGACTTGAGCACCACTGTGCCGTCAGCGCGGCGTTCGACATCGATGTCGCGCGCGAGCCACTCCACCTTGCGAAAGGCGGGTTTCGTCATCACCGCCGCCGCGCTTCCACTCATTTTGCGTCTCCCGGAATTATTGTCCTTTGCGGATCTTCGTTGTTCAGTGCTTGATATAGACAGGCTTTCGCTTCTCAAGGAAGGCCCTGATGCCTTCCGAAAATTCCTCGGAGCGGCGCGCCATCGTGGCCTTAAGGTCGAGGCCAGCACCAAAATTCTTGCTAGGTCGCTGACCGAGAACTCGCTTGGGTGCGGGGTCTGCCTCCACGGACACATACCCCTCATCCGGCGCTTCGCGCCACCTTCTCCCTCAAGGGGAGAAGGAAGAGCAGCCCTACCGCGGCGCCATGCGGATCGCGCCATCGAGACGGATGGTCTCGCCGTTGAGCATCGGGTTCTCGACCATGTGCACGGCGAGCGCACCGTATTCCTTGGCATCGCCAAGGCGCGAGGGATGCGGCACCTGGGCCCCCAGGCTCTTGCGGGCTTCCTCGTTCAGGCCCATCAGCAACGGCGTGAAGAACAGGCCGGGCGCGATGGTGTTGACGCGTATCTTTTGGCTGGCGAGGTCGCGCGCGGCCGGCAGGGTGAGGCCGACAACGCCGCCCTTCGAGGCCGAATAAGCAATCTGACCGATCTGGCCTTCATAGGCAGCGACAGACGCCGTGTTGATGATGACGCCGCGCTCTTCACCGATCGGCTCGATCGTGACGAGGCGCTCGGCGAACAGGCGCAGGCAGTTGAACGTGCCGATCAGGTTGACGTTGATGATGCGTGCGAACTTCTCCAAGGGATAGACGCCGTCGCGGCCGACGATGCGCTGCGAGCCGCCGATGCCGGCGCAGTTCATCAGCACGCGGGCAACGCCGTGCGCGGCTTCCGCCTTCGCTATCGCCGCCTTGATCTGCTCCTCGCTGGTGACGTCGGCATGGAGCGCGACGCCCTTCACTTCGGCGGCGACCTTCTCGGCGTTATCCTTGTTCTGGTCGATCACGCCGATCTTGGCGCCCTTGGCAGCCATGGCGCGCGCGGTCGCTTCACCAAGACCCGAACCACCACCGGTGATGAGAACGGCTACGTCTTTCAATTCCATGACAGGCTACCTTTCCTTGGGCGTTTCTTCTCTAGACTTGAGAGTGATGGCCGGATTATCCGACCGCGGCAGCTTCCTCGGCTTGCGTGAGGATGCCGCCGCAGATCAGCGTTTCCATGTGCTTGATATATTGCCGGCAGACGTCGTCGGTGACCGGGCCGACGCCGGTCGCGCGAGACATCGCGTGCCGGCCGAAGAACAGGTGGTCGCAGGCGCCGATCAGGCTGGTGTAGAACAGCACCGGATCGGTGGCGCGGAACTCGCCGCGGCTGACGCCCTCAGCGAGCAGGCGGCGATGAAAGTCGAGCAGCGGTGCGACGAAGAATTTTGAAACTTCGTCCGCGGAGCCGGCAACGCTCTCGTGCAGGAGATAATGGATCAGCCGGTTCATGTAGGGAAACCGGTGATAGGCGCGGATGATGCCGCCGATATGCAGCTTCAGCTTCGCCGTGGAGGTGATCTGCTGCGCCAGCAGATATTCCAGATTGGACATTTCTGTCGCGGCGTCGCGCGCGAGCAGCGCCAGCAGCAGGCCGTCCTTGTTGCCGAAATGATATTTGACCAGCGCGGCATTGGCACCGGACTTCTGGGCGATGTCGGAGAGCGAGATCTCGATCGAGGAGCGTTCGATCATCAGCTCGCTTGCGGCCATGAGCAATTTCTCTGCCGTAGAATTCTTTCCGCCCGGAAGCCTGTTCGGTACGCTGGTAGTCACGGAGATCCTTTGTTCTCGGCGCTTGAAGCGGGCCGCAGATAAGCCCAAGCAGCGCCTCCCCACAAGAGTTAATTGATCGATTGACTAAACGATATGCCGTCCATTAAATCCGCCCCCGACAACCCAAACCAATTCAGAACAATCATGGGAGAGACCGAAATGGCCGAGGCTTATATCGTCGCCGCTGCGCGTACCGCGGGCGGGCGCAAGGGGGGCCGCCTCGCCGGCTGGCATCCGGCCGATCTCGCCGCAAAGGTGCTCGACGAGCTGGTCGATCGCACCAAGGTCGATCCTGCGCTGGTCGAGGACGTGATCATGGGCTGCGTGATGCAGGTCGGTGAGCAGTCCAACAACGTCGCGCGCAACGCGATCATGGCCTCGAAGCTGCCGGAGAGCGTGCCGGGTACCTCGATCGACCGCCAGTGCGGCTCCTCGCAGCAGGCGCTGCATTTCGCGGCGCAAGCCGTGATGTCGGGCACGATGGACGTGGTGATCGCGGCCGGTGTGGAATCCATGACGCGCGTGCCGATGGGCCTGTCGTCGCAGCTCCCGGCCAAGAACGGCTTTGGCAATTACAAGAGCCCGGGCATCGAGCACAAATATCCGAACATCGTGTTCAGCCAGTTCACCGGCGCGGAGATGATGGCCGAGAAATACGGCCTGTCGAAGGACGATCTCGACGAATATTCCTACAACAGCCATCAGCGCGCGATCGCGGCGACACAAGCCGGTTACTTCAAGAAGGAGATCGTGCCGCTCGAGATCACCCGTGCCGACGGCAGCAAGGACACCCATCACATCGACGAAGGCATCCGCTTCGACGCCACGCTCGAAGGCATCAAGGGCGTCAAGCTGATCGCCGAGAACGGCAAGCTCACCGCGGCGAGCGCCAGCCAGATCTGCGACGGCGCCTCCGGCGTGATGGTCGTGAACGAGCGCGGCCTCAGGCAGCTCGGCGCCACGCCGCTGGCGCGCATCCACCACATGACCATGACTGGCGGCGATCCCGTCATCATGCTCGACGCGCCGCTGCACGCCACCAAGCGCGCATTGGAGAAGGCCGGCATGAAGGTCGGCGACATCGACCTGTTCGAGGTCAACGAGGCCTTCGCTTCGGTGCCGACCGGCTGGCTGAAGACCACCGGCGCCGATCCGGCACGCCTCAACGTCAATGGCGGCGCGATCGCGCTCGGCCATCCGCTCGGCGGCTCCGGCACCAAGCTGATGACGACGCTGGTCCACGCCCTGCATCAGCGCGGCAAGCGCTACGGCCTGCAGACCATGTGCGAAGGCGGCGGCATGGCGAATGTGACGATTGTGGAGCGGCTGTAAGAAAACAAAAGCGAATAGTGAGTGGCGAGTAGCGAATTGTGATTGGGCGAAGAGCAGTTTCCCCTTCTTCCCTATTCGCCCTTCGCTACTCGCCATTCGCGCGCTAAATCTTCGCCACGGTCTTCGGCCAATATTTGTCGCGCGGATGCCGCTTCACCAACTTGCCAGTCGGCGCGCCTCAATCAAACAAGCTGGGCGTGTGGTTCACCAGCGCGCCTTCGATCTCGAGCATCTTCAGCTTGGTCACCACGCCGCCATTTGCCGAGAAGCCGCCGGGCTTGTTGCCGGCCGCCAGCACGCGATGGCAGGGCACGACGATCGGACACGGGTTGTGCCCGAGCGCCTGGCCGACGTCGCGCGACAGCTGGACGCCGCCCAGCTGCTTGGCGATGTCGCCATAGGTGATGGTCTTGCCGGGCGGGATCGCGCGGGCGATCTCGTAGACGCCGCGGTTGAAGTCGGGCACGCCGTCGAGATCGAGCGGGATGTCTGTGAGGTCATCCGGCTCACCCGCGAGCAGCTTGACGATGCGGTCGATCGCCTGCTGCACTTCAGGGGTCGGCTCGGCCTCGCTGGCGTCGGCGTGGCGCTGGCTGATGCGGGTGCGGATCTTCTCCTCGCCGCCCATCGGCAGTTGCGTGCCGTTGATGCCGCGCGGGCCCCAGGCGATGGCGCAGAGGCCGATCCTGGTGTCGAACAGTGCAAAATGCTGGTCGGTCATGGCTTGGTTCCTGAGCTCGCGTCCTTGTCGCATGCCCCCATCGTGATCTCAGCCTAAATCTAGGCTTGGAAATAGTTGCGATCCACCCGATTTCCGGGAATCTTGCACAGGAGTTCCGCCCCGTTCTGCGAGCCAAGAATGCAAAGCCTCCACGTCAACGGATACGATATGCCCTATCTCGACGTGGGCGAGGACAGAGGCGGCCCGCCGCTGGTCTGCGTGCACGGCTCGCTGTCCGACTTCCGCATCTGGGGCTGCGTGCTCGGGCCGCTGACGCGGCGGCACCGGATGGTCGCTGTCAGCCTGCGGCACTTCTTCCCGGCCCAATGGGACGGCATCGGCGACACCTATTCGATTGCCCAGCACGTCAGCGACGTCATCGCCTTTATCGAGAAGCTCGATCTCGGCCCGGTCGATTTGATGGGACATTCCCGCGGCGGCCACATCTGCTTCCGTGTCGCGCAAGCGAGGCCGGATCTGCTGCGGCGGCTCGTCCTCGCCGAACCCGGCGGCGAGCTCGATGCGAGCCTCGATCCCGAGTATGTCGGCGGCCCGTCGCCGCTGCTGGCGCGGTTCACGGCCTCGGCCGAGAAGATCGCGGCCGGCGATGTCGATGGTGGCCTCGCCGTCTTCGTCGACACGCTCGAAGGACCCGGCACCTGGTCACGGCTGCCGGCGATGGTGAAGCAGAATTTGCGCGACAACGCCTATACCTTGATCGGCCAGGTCCGCGACAATCGCCCGCCGTTCTCGAAGGCGGATGCGGAGGCGATTCAGATGCCGACGCTGTTCGTCCTGGGCGCGCGAACCAGGGGCCTGCTGCCAAAGGTGCTGCATGCGCTCGCCGCACATGTGCCCTATTCCAGGACGGCGATCATTCCGAACGCGACGCACCCGATGTTCGAGCAGGCGCCGGTGGAATTCGCCGAGGCGGTGCGCAGGTTCCTGGCGGAGTAGCGGGCGAGACTATTTTTGCCGAAAACAACCCCATGCACAGTAGACCGCCCCAATAAAATCAAAGACTTGGTGATATCAAAAACAAAACAAAACAGGAGGACGACCCATGAAACTGTCCGAGGCGCAATTGGAGTTCTTCCAGCGCGAGGGCTGGCTGTTCCTGCCCGAATTGTTCAGCCAGGAGGAGGTCGATTTGCTCGCGCGCGAGGCGGTTGGCATTTACGACGCCGACCGGCCAGAGGTCTGGCGCGAGAAGAGCGGCGCGCCGCGCACGGCCTTTGCCGCGCATCTCTACAATGAGGCGTTCGGCATTCTGGGGGCGCATCCGCGCATGATCGATCCCGTGGAGCAGGTGTTCGGAGAGCCTGTCTACATGCACCAGTTCAAGATCAACGCGAAATCGGCCTTTACCGGCGACGTCTGGCAATGGCACCAGGATTACGGCACCTGGAAGCGCGACGACGGCATGCCGGAGCCGCGCGCGATGAACATCGCGATCTTCCTCGACGAGGTGATGCCGATCAACGGACCTCTGATGCTGGTGCCGCAGAGCCAGAACGCCGGCGATCTCAAGGCCTCGCATGACCTCGCCACCACGTCGTATCCACTGTGGACGCTGGACGAGGACACGGTGACGCGGCTGGTCAAGCAGGGCGGCATCGTCGCGCCGACCGGCAAGGGAGGCGGCATGCTGATGTTCCACGGCAATCTCGTGCACGGCTCGGCCGGCAACATCACGCCCTACCCGCGCAAGATCGTGTACCTGACGCTGAACGCGGTCTCGAACTATATCCGCACCCCGACGCGGCCGGACTACATCGCGCACCGCGATTTTGCGCCGATCAGGAAGGTGGACGACGACGCGCTTCTGCGGCTGGCCCGTGCGCCACGGCAGGCGGCGGAGTAAGGTATCGTGCCCCGGACGCAGCGCAGCGTCTCTTCGACGATGCGCTGCTGAGCCGGGGCCCACGCCACGCGGATAGTTTTTCTCTGGGTCCCGGCTCTGCGGAGCGGCACTTCGCGCCGCACCGCGTCCGGGACACGATCATAATCGGAATCCCCCATGAACCTCTTCCGCCTCCTCCAGGCCCGCGCATCCGCCGGCAAGCCTGTCCGTGTCGCGCTGATCGGCGCCGGCAAATTCGGCTCGATGTTTCTGGCACAGGTACCGCACACGCCGGGCCTGGACGTGCCCATCATTGTCGACATCGACCGCGAGCGCGCGCGCGAGGCCTGCCGCACCGTCGGCTGGAGCGCCGAGCGGATTTCGGCCACCGTCTTCACCGATGACGGCGCACGCGCCATCGCTGGCGGCGCGATGGATGTGGTGGTGGAGGCGACCGGAAATCCGGCCGTCGGCATCAAGCATGCGCGCGCCGCGATTGCGGCCGGCAAGCATATCGTGATGGTGAATGTCGAGGCCGACGTGCTCGCCGGTCCGCTGCTCGCCGAAGAGGCGCGGAAAGCAGACGTCGTCTATTCGCTCGCCTATGGCGACCAGCCGGCGTTGACGGCGGAGATGGTGGACTGGGCCCGCGCCACCGGCTTTCGCGTCGTCGCCGCCGGCAAAGGGACAAAATATCTGCCGGCCTATCACGACGTGACGCCGGACGGCGTCTGGCAGCATTATGGCCTCACCGCCGGCGAAGCGCAGTTGGCCGGCATGAATCCGCAGATGTTCAACTCCTTCCTCGACGGCACCAAGTCGGCGATCGAGATGGCCGCGATCGCGAACGCCTGCGGTCTCGACGTGCCGGCGGAAGGACTGTTGTTTCCACCCTGCGGCGTCGATGATCTCCCGCACATCATGCGGCCTCGGTCGCGCGGCGGCGTGCTGGAGCGCTCCGGCGTGGTCGAGGTCGTTTCCTCGATCGAGCGCGACGGAAGGCCGGTGTTTCGCGATCTGCGCTGGGGCGTCTATGTCGTGCTGGAGGCGCCGAACGACTACGCCGCCGACTGTTTCAAGCAATACGGCCTGAAGACCGACGGCAGCGGACGCTTCGCTGCGATGTACAAGCCCTATCATCTGATCGGGCTCGAGCTGAACATCTCGGTGCTGTCGGCCGCGCTGCGGGGCGAGCCGACCGGCCAGCCGCACGGCTTCCGCGGCGATGTTGCGTCCGTGGCCAAGCGAAACTTGCGCGCCGGCGAGATGCTGGACGGCGAAGGCGGCTACACCGTGTGGGGCAAGCTGGTGCCGGCGGCCTCGAGCCTGAAGGCGGGCGCTCTGCCGATCGGGCTGGCGCATCGGCTCAAGCTGAAGCAGGACGTCGCCCATGGCGAGATCGTGCGCTGGAGCGACGTGGAGTTCGACGCCAACAACGAGACGATCAAGACAAGGAAGGCGATGGAAGCGGCGTTCGCGAGATAAGCAGTCATGCACTCTGTCATTGCGAGGCGCTGATCAGCGAGAAATGGCGGAAATGACGAAAGCCCCGGAGGTGTTTCCAGGGCTTTTTGGTTGTCAGGTCTTGTAGGGTGGGCAAAGCGCAGCGTGCCCACCAATGTCTATCGCGATCCGCCGAGGGATGGTGGGCACGGCGCGTTGCGCCTTTGCCCACCCTACAGCGCCGACGTGCCCCGAACGCAGCGCAGCGTCCCTTCGACGATGCGCTGCAGAGCCGGGGCCTATGTTGCTTCGAATCCGTGGCTCACTGGATCCCGGCTCTGCGCGGCAACGCTACGCGTTGCAGCGCGTCCGGGACACGAGAGCTACGGTCTCAGTTCTGATCGTCCCCTAGCGCCGCCACCAGCTTGTCGTAATACTTGCCGACGAGATCGATGTTGGCCTTGTTCTCGATTGCGGGCGCCGGGGTCTTCAGGGCCTGGTTGAGCTCATCGAGCGCTTCCTTCTTGTCCTTGGCCGGCATCTTCTTGTCGCCCTCGACCTGCGCGATCTGCGACTTGATGACGGCTTCGGCGCCGACATATTTCTTGCTGGCGGGATCGAAGCCGCCGAGCACCAGGCTGATGTTGTCGACGACGTTGTTGTAGTCGTCATAGCTGGCGAAGCCGTGCTTCTTGGCGACGCCGTCGAGCTGGGCGATCACCTTCGCGTCGGGCGCGGTGTTCTCCGGCAGCTTTGCCGTGATCGCGTCCATGTCCTTCTGCGCGGCGAGCACACCGTCGAGCTGCTTGTCGGTCAGCGCCATCTGCTTGAGCGTGGGAGCTTGCTCGGGCGCGGCCTGTTGCGCCGGTGCGGGCTGCTGCTTGGCCTGCGCGAACGCGGCGCCGGAGGAGGCGAGCGTGGCTGCGGACAGAAGGCACGCGACGCCGAACGCAGTGAGGGCGGGACGAAGCAATGCTGGCATGGAAGTCTCCTCCTGAGGGGGATGGCTGGTTTTGATGGCGGAAGGGATTTGGCCGTCGAGGGTGTAGACGGTCGGAAGCTAGGGAACTCGAAATGAACTCCACATGAACTCAGCGTGTCCCTGCTAGCGGGCGATCATGGCTGAATGATCACAACCCTGTGGAGCCGCCAGCGATCACCAAACATTGTTCTGCGTGCAATTGGACTGTTGTGCGGACAGCTCGTCCCGGATCATGCTCGAGCGCATCGAGAAGAGAGAAAAGCATGCCGGCCTATCAAGGCGCCTGCCATTGCGGCGCGGTGACGTTCAGGCTCGTGTCGGATATCACCGAGCTCACGACCTGCGATTGCTCGTTGTGCAGGCAGAAGAACGCGCTGATGACGAAGGTGCATGAGAGTGCGCTCACCGTGCTCTCGGGCGAGGATCTGCTGTCGGTCTACGAATGGAATACGCGCCGCGCGAAGCATTTTTTCTGCTCACGCTGCGGCATCTACACGTTTCACCGCAAACGCGCGGCCCCGGATCATTTTGGAGTCAACGTGTTCTGCCTGGAGGATTTTGATCCGACTTCGGTTTCGGTGCGCGCTACCGAGGGAATCGGGATGTCCGTGGTGGATCCGAACGCGCGGAGCCAATGGCCCGGGCCTCGGGTAATCGGCTAACG